>DASQSR010000282.1:0-15114 GCA_035642295.1 Allostellaceae bacterium
GGCCATGATGCTCGACCGCCTGTGCGAGCGGCCGCTGATCGAGAAGACGCGCCACCGCGAAACCTTCGCCGGTCGGCTCTGGGAGATCGACGTCTTTCACGGCGACAATGACGGGCTCGTGCTGGCGGAGGTCGAGATATCAAGCGCCAAGGACGCCGTCGCGCTCCCGCCTTGGGCGGTCGCCGAGGTGTCGGACGATCCGCGCTACTTCAACAACAACCTCGTCGCCCATCCCTACCGAACCTGGCGCCGCGACCGCGCCTGATCGCCCCGGCCTCATCCCGTCCGCCGCCGCAGGGAACCCACAGCTTCCGACGGCAGCGTGGTAGCCTGTCTCGAGCTTGTTTTCCCGTTTTGGCCGCGATCTCGTGCGCTCCTCCGGTGGGCGCGCTGCCGGTTCGCCGCGTCCGCGAAGGAGGTCTCGTGCGCTCCTCTTTCGTCCCGTGCATCCCCGCCGACGCGCTGGGGCGCGAGCCCCGAAGCTATGACGATCTGGTTCGGCTGGCCGCTCGCTATGCCCGCGACCGGCTGACCGGCCTCACCGTCGTCAACGGCGAGACACAGCGGGCCGTGACCCTCGGCCCCGCCGCGCTCGCGGCGGCGACGCGGCCGGGAACGCCTGCCGCGGTGTTGAAGGCGGTCGCGGCGCTGCCGACGCTGCTCTCGCAAGCCCGCTATGTCCGGACCATCGCCGGTCCGGGGGATCGTGCCGACATCCGCCGGCTGCACCTCTTCGCGGCGACGGCGGAGATCGAAGGCCGGCGGATTACGCTGCGGCTGACGGTGCAAGAAAACGTGGACGGGCGCTGCTTTCTCGGTCGGATCACCGAGGGTGGAGTGGCCTTCCCGCGCCGCCAGCAGGGTGGCGCGGCACCCGAGGACGCGGACTCGAGCGTGAACGCCAGCAACCCGCCGCCACAACTCGATATCTTTGTTGGCGGCGCGGGGGACGCATCGGACGGGCCGGTGATGCGCTACCTCTACGAAACGTACAATCGCGTCTACGCACCGCAATTTCACCGGCAGACCCAATACTTCAGCTGGGAAGATATGGACGGGTTTCTGAATGCGATAAGGTCGGCCCCGCCTGGAACAGCGGTCAATGTGATTGCCCACCGCTACGGGGCTCACACCGCGGCGCTCGATCTTGGAATGATGGCACCGACCGGCATTCATGTGAACAAGTTTATCAGCATCGATCCGGTCGGCAGGTCGTCAATACCGGACAACTTGCGCGGAGCCGTCGACACTTGGGTCAATGTTTCCTCGGCGCCCACCCACTATAACTGGTCTGATTTCATCGCCGACCTGGGCGGAAAGGGCGGTCATCTATCGGCTGACCAGGCGGACTTCAACTATAGTGTCCCCACAAATCATGCTAATTTTGCAACGATGATGAATACGGTGGGGCCGGAAGGTCTCAGCCCCGAGCAGATCTTGCTCGGCAACGCGGCGCCTGGTCCTTAGGGTAAAGAATGGTCATGGGCGGGACAAGCGGGCGGGGTCGGGCTTTTGGCGGTGCGGCCCGGGCAGCGGCGCTGCTCATGGGCTTTATGTTGGCGGCGCTTTGCAGCGGATGTTTCGGGATGTTCTTCTTCATCAGCGTGCCGACGGACGAGGTCAAGCTGGTGCGCGTCGATCAGGTCGAAAAATTCGATGAAATTGCGGGGCGCGAGAAAGCTGTTTTGCAGTACTGGGTCAAAGATCAACCCGGTCGACACTTGCTGAGGATCACGCTGTCGTCGCAGAGCGATATTGCGGCAATTTCAATCGCCAATCGACACGATCTCAACATCTACTATCGCGCGCGCGTCTGTCCTTTCGACAAGGGCGTCGTGGTCGAGCACATTGGCGATGTTTTCGAGGCAAACAGCGTCGAGCGCGCCGGCGAGCAGGGCGAGAACGTCGTGGCGCCGCAATACGTCGAAGTCAGCGACTTGGCGGATGCCTATCGCACTCGCTTGGCCTCGGCTGCTTCTGCCGCGAAGGACGGGCAATACCAATACGAGGTCTTTTTCCCGGCCCGTCGTCTTCATCGGCAGAACACGCCGAATTCCAGTCAGCCCGATCTCGAGCCCTATGATCTCGTCGCCGCTCCGCAGGACGTTTGTCTGCGTATTGCGGGCCGCAGCATGGACGGAAGCACGCTCGACTCAAACATCGTCGTCGTTCCCCACCAAGCCATCGAGGCAGCGTTGCGCTGAGGACGGGGGAAGCGAAGCGTACTGGAATAGCTTCTCTGTTGCGCGCCGTGCCGGCGGAGTCGCTGTTGTACAACAATGACTCACACCCCTCCCCGACACTTTTCGCTTGACGCCGCCGCCGTGCCGGCGGCGTTGCGCGCTCAGCGATAGACCGCCTTCATCGCGGCTTCCGGATAGCGCGTGCCGGCGGCGGCGCCGGGCGGCACCGCCGTGGAGAGGCGCTGCACTTCGGCCGCGCTCAGTGTCACGTGAAGCGCGCCCAGATTCTCGTCGAGGCGCTCTTTGTGCTTGGTGCCGGGGATCGGCACGATGTCGTCGCCCTGCGCCAGCAGCCAGGCGAGCACCAGCTGCCCCGGCGTGCAGCCCTTCTGGCGCGCCATCGCTTCGACCTCGCCCACCAGCGACAGGTTGCGCGTGAGGTTGTCGCCGACGAAGCGCGGATGCTCGCTGCGGCGGTCGCCGGCGACGTCGCCGGCGCTGCGCACTGCCCCGGTGAGGAGGCCGCGACCGAGCGGCGAATAGGCCATGAAGGCGATGCCGAGCGGGCGCGTGGTCTGCAGCGTCTCTTCCGCCTCCTGGCGATAGAGCAGCGAGTATTCGGTCTGCACCGCGGCCAGGGGGTGCACCTTGTGCGCGCGGCGGATCGTCTCCGGCCGGGCCTCGGAGAGGCCGATATGGCGCACCTTGCCTTGCTCGATAAGCCGCGCCATGGCGCCCACCGTCTCTTCGATCGGCACCTTGGGATCGATCCGGTGCTGGAAATAGAGGTCGATGACCTCGACGCCGAGGCGCTTCAGGCTCGCCTCGCAGGCCTGCTGCACATATTCGGGACGGCCGTCGACGCCCTGGCCGGTGGGCGTCTTCACCTGGCCGAACTTGCTGACGAGGCAGACGCCCTGGCGCCGCCCCTTGAGCGCGCGGCCGAGCAGCTCCTCGTTATGGCCCCAGCCATAGAGATCGGAGGAATCGAGGAGGTCGATGCCGTGGTCGAGCGCGTGATGGACGAGGGCGATCCCTGCCGCGTCCTCGCTCTTGCCATAGACGCCCGAGAGCGACATGCAGCCGAGCCCGATCGCCGAGACCGAGGGGCCGTTCTTTCCGAGTGTGCGATGCGCCAGCATTCTTGCCTCAGCTCCTTATGGTTTGACGTAGCGGAAGCCCTGCTCCTGCAGCTCGATCAGCCGCGCGATGCCGGCCGGCACGATCCTCGCCTCGGGCAGCAGCGGGATCTCCTTCCCTTCCGCCCGCTGCATCGCCTGCAGCGCGTTGTTGCAGGCGCTGAAGATCATCTGCGGCAGCTTCTGATGGGTTTCGGCAAGGCGCTCCTTCACCGGCGAGGTGTCGGCGCGCAGCATGTGAAGCCCCGGCCCATAGGCGACGAGCTCGATGGCGAGGGTCTCGCCCCGGCCGGCGAAATAGGCGGCGGCGTTGCCGGCATTGCCGAGGGCGATGTTCATCACCGCCGGATCGTTCTGGTCGACATGCAGCGCCAGGCGGTGCCTCGCCGCCGGCGCCGCGTCGCCCCGCCTCAGCACGGCCAGCGTGCCGAGGAGGCCGGTGGTGACCGACAGCAGCATTCTGCGCTTCATGCGGCGGCTCCCTCCCCCGCTTCATAGCCGATGGCAAGGAGGGGCGGTAGGGCGGCATTGCTTGTGACCGCTGTCACAGCCTGGGGCAGGCCCGCTTCCCCATTATCCCCCCAAAAGGGTTTAGGACGGACGAGAAGGGGATGGGGACCATGTCGGCAATCTGCCCCTCGATCAATCATCCGGAAATGCGCGACCGGGTCGATCCGCAAGACCGCGGCCGGGTCCGGAGTTTCCTGCGGCGCCTCCCCACGGCTCTCTGGATCGTGCTGGCGATCATGGTGAGCTGGAGCGCAGAATACGTCACCTACCGGGTGTTCGCTCCGCCCGCCGTAGCGCTCCGCCACGAGCTGGTCGGCGCCGCGGGCGAGCTCGACCACAACCTGGTGCCGCTGCCCGACCCTGGGCTCGCCTCGGACATCCGCCGGCATTTCCGCGAGGCCGACGTCGCCGTCAATGTGACGCAGCGCTGGCCCAACGTCGCGGTGACCCTGGGCGGCATTCCCCATGCCGGCTGTGTTGCCGCCCTGCACGAGGATCGGCGCATCGACGGGCTGGTGGTGATCGCCTTACAAGGTTACCGCTCGGCCCGGGATTGCGGCGAGAGCAACGACATGACCTGGTGGCTGATGCCCTGAGCAGGCGCCCTCAGTCCACCAATCCCTCGGGATGCCGATCGGTCCAGCGGGTCGCGGCCTCGTAGGCCGCGGCGGCGCGATAGAGCACCGCTTCGGCGAAAGGCCGGCCGACAAGCTGCACCGAGAGCGGCAGCCCGTTCCGCGCAAATCCGGCCGGAATCACCAGCGCCGGCTGGCCGGTGACGTTGAACGCCATCCTCGCCTGGCGCCCGTAGGTGGCCCCCAGCGCCGCATCGTCGTCGATGCGGCAGGCCGGGTCGTGGCTCGAGACGGTGAGCGCCAGGTCGATCCCGACGAAGGCCGCGGCGGCGGCGTCGCGCAGCCGGCGGCGCCAGCGCACCGCCTGCAGGTAGTCGGCCGCCCGGACACCGGCGCCGGCGAGGAGCCGCTCGCGTCCGCGCGCGCCATAATCCTGCGGCCGCTCCTTGAGCCAGCGCTCATGCACCGCATAGGCTTCCGCGCACATGATCACCTGGCCGCAGGCGCTGAGATCCTGCAGCGGCGGCAGGCGGATTTCTGAGAGCGTGGCGCCCGCTTCGGCAAACCAGCGCGCCGCTTCCTCGACCGCCGCCACCATCTCGGGGTCGCCGGCGAGGTCGCTGGTATAGAACTGGCGGATGACGCCGATACGCAACCCCTTGACCCCTTGCTCGAGGCCTTGCGTGTAATCCGGCACCGGCTCGTCGGCGCTGGCGGGGTCGCCGGGATCGTGGCCGGCGATGACCTGCAGCATCAGCGCGTTGTCGCGCACGCCGCGCGTCATCGGCCCGACATGGTCGAGCGAGAAGGCAAGGGGGAACGCGCCGCGGCGGCTGACGCGGCCATAGGTCGGCTTCATCCCGGTGATGCCGCATTGCGAGGCGGGGTTGCGGATCGAGCCGCCGGTATCGGTGCCGAGCGCCGCCGGGAACAATCCCGCCGCCAGCCCGGCGCCGCTGCCGCTCGAGGAGCCGCCGGCAAAATGGTCGGGATTCCAGGGATTGCGCGCCGGCGGCCAGGGCAGATCGAAGGACGGCCCGCCGATGGCGAATTCGTGGGTCGAGAGCTTGCCGAGCAGGATGCCGCCCGCGTCCCTGAGCCGCGCCGCGACCGGCGCATCGGTCGCGGCGAGGTTGCTCGCCAGCAGCTTGGAATGCGCCGTCGTCGGCAGGCCCGCAACGTCAATGATGTCCTTCAGCGCATAGGGAATGCCGTGGAAGGGCCCCCGCCACCGCCCGGCGCCGATCTCCGCTTCCGCCTGCCGCGCCGCCGCCAGCGCCGCTTCCGGCGTCACCTTGATGAAGGCGTTGACGCGGCGGTCGATGCGGTCGATCCGCTCGAGCAGCGCCGTCGTCAGCTCGACCGGCGAGAGCTGCCGCGCGCGCATCAGCGTGCTCGCCTCGGCGATGCCGAGGAAGCCGAGCCCGCTCATGACCGCTCCTGGGCGCGAAAGATCAGCGCCAATTCGTCGCTTGCCGGCAGGTCCCGCGGCAGGCGTTGCAGATGGCGCGCCATCGTCTCGAGCGCGCGGCCGAGCTGCGCCAGATGCTCGTCGCTGAGGCGGTCGAGCCCGAGGTCGCGCGCCGTCTCGCGGAGGTCTCTCATGGCGTCTCCTTCCCGGTTCGGCAAAACCCTACGCCACGCCTCTCCGCCTTTCCAGCGGCCTTGCCCGGCGCCGGGTCCGATGGGAGGATCGTGCGCGGGAGGCGCCCATGGCGGAGGAGCGGCTGCCGGTCGCGGTTCTTACCGGCTTTCTCGGCAGCGGCAAGACCACCCTGCTGCGCCGCGCGCTCGCAGGCGGCGCTTGGGCCGAGACCGCCGTGCTGATCAACGAGCTCGGCGAGATCGGTCTCGACCATTATCTGGTCGACACCATCGCGGGTCCGGTGCTGGCGCTGCCCGGCGGCTGTCTCTGCTGCGCTATCCGCGAGGACCTGGCGCTGAGCCTCCGCCACCTTCTCGAGCGCCGCGACGCCGGCCTGCTGCCGCCTTTCCGCCGCGTCGCCATCGAGACGACCGGCCTCGCCGATCCGGCGCCGATCCTCTTCACCCTCGGGGCCGATCCCCTGCTCGAAGCGCGGCTTCGCCTCGGCCGCGTCATCGCCACCGTCGATGCCGTTTCCGGCGCGCCGACGCTCGCCCGCTATGTCGAGGCGGCGCGGCAGGCGGCGGTCGCCGATCGCCTGGTGCTCACCAAGACCGATCTCGCCCCTGCGGGCGCCGAACTCCAAGCGATGCTCGCCGCGCTGAACCCCGCCGCCGCGGCGTCGCTCATCGCTGCTTCCGAGGATGGCGGCGCGGTTCTCTTCGGCGCCGTGCCGGCCGCGCGTCCCGCGCCGCCGTCGGCCGCCTCCGGCCGTCACACGCACGGCATCGCCAGCCACGCCCTGTGGCTGCGCGGCCCATGCTCGCGGCTCGATTTCGCCCTGGCGCTGGGCGGGCTCGCGCGCGAGCGCGGCGAAGCGCTGCTCCGCGTCAAGGGCATCATCGGCTTCAGCGACCGGCCGAACCGACCGGCTTTCGTCCAGGGCGCGCAGCATGCGCTCTACCCGCCGATCTGGCTCGACGATTGGCCCGAGGGCGAGCGGCTGAGCCGCCTGCAATTCATCGTCGATGGGATTGCCCGCGAGGACATCCTGGCGCGCTTCGCTTTTGCCGCGGCGGTTCCCGCCGACGCTCTGCCTGCGATGGAGAGGCCTGATGCTTGACCTGATCATTGCCGGTGGCCTGGCGGTTCTGCCCTCGGGCGCCGAGCCTGCCGATCTCGGCGTCTCCGCCGGGCGCATTGCCGCGATCGCCCGCCCGGGCGGGCTTGCCGCGATCGGCGCGCCGCGCACCATCGACGCCGCGGGGCAGCTCGTCCTCCCCGGCGGCATCGATCCCCATGTGCATTGCTCCTGGCCGATCCCGGTGCCGGGAGAGGCGCCGACGCTGAGCGGCGCGCCTGAGCAGGTGAGCCGCGCCGCGCTCCATGGCGGCACGACGACCATCATCGATTTTGCCATGTGGAATCCGGGCGAGCGGCTCGAGCAGGCGATCGAGCGGCGGCGACGGGAGTGGCAGGGCGCCTGCTGCTGCGATTACGGCTTCCATCTCATGCTGCAGGGGAAGATCCCGCCGGAGATCTTGGGTGAGCTCGGCGAGGCCATCGCCGACGGCCATGCCAGCGTCAAGATCTTCACCACCGACATCACGCCCAGCCGGCGCGGGCGCATGATCCAGTTCGGCGACATCTGGGAGATTCTCAAGGTCACCGCGGCCAAGGGCGGCATCGCGGCGATCCATGCCGAGGACAACGACATCGTCATGCATATGTACGAGAAGCTGATGCGCGAGGAGCGCACCGGCTTCGAGAACATGGCCGAAGTCCACAACACGCTGTCGGAAGACCTCTCCTTCCATCGCGTCATTCGTCTCGCCGCGAACATCCCCGGCGCCGCCCTCTATATGATGCACACCTCGGCCGCGACCGGGGTGCGCGCCATCGCCGAGGCGCGCGCCAAGGGCGTTCCGATCTATGGCGAGACGCTGCACCAATACCTCCTCTACGGCGCCGAGGATTACGGCCGGCCCGGCGGCCAGATGTATCACACCTATCCCTCGCTCAAATTCGCCGAGGATCGCGCCGCGCTCTGGGCGGCGACGCGCGGCGGCGCGCTGCAATGCGTTGCCACCGACGAGATCTGCTGTCCCCTGAAGGTGAAGCTGCAGGGCCGGCGCATCGATGACGTCACCGGTGGCAACGCCGGCATCGAGCCCCGCCTTGCCCTCATCTACACCGAGACGGTGGAGAAGCGCGGCTATTCGCTCACCGAGTTCGTCGGCCTCGTCTCGGCGAATGCCGCCCGCATCCACGGCCTCTATCCGCGCAAGGGCGCGCTGGCCGTCGGCTCGGACGCCGATATCGTGCTGCTCGATCCGCGGCTCCGGCGCCGTCTCACTGCGGCGGCGCTGCATGAGGCCGACTATACGCCTTGGGAGGGGCGGGAGGTGGCGGCCTGGCCGTCCGTCACCATTCTGCGCGGCAAGGTCGTCGTCGAGGACGGCGTCTTCCACGGCGCTCCCGCCGATGGCGCATTCCAGCCGCGCAGGCTGGCGAGCGAAATCCGCGAGCGGCCGGCGGTCTGAGTCCGAGCGACAGGAGGCGGCAATGCACCTCTTCAAGCAACATGCGGTGAACGATCCCGAGGCGGCGGCAGCGGCGATTCCAGTGCTCGATTTCGGCCCCTGCTTTGCCGGTGAAAGCGGCGCGCTCGAGCCGCTGGCGTGCCGGCTGCGCGAGGCCTGCGAGCGCGTCGGCTTCTTCTATATCCGCAATCACGGCGTGCCCGAGGCGCTTGTCGAGCGCGCCTTTGCCGCGTCGCGCCGCTTTCACGCGCTGCCGCTGGAGCAGAAGCTGGGGCTGCGCCTCAACGAGAACAATATCGGCTATCTCCCGATCAACGCCTCGGTGCAAGGCGCTTCCACCGTGCACAAGGCGACGCGTCCCAATCAGAATGAGAGCTTCTTCGTCAGCCATGACCGCGGCGCCGATCATCCCGATGTCATCGCCGGCAAGCCCTTGCGCGGCCGCAACCAGTGGCCGGAAGGGCTGCCCGGATTCCGCGAGGATGTCGTTGCCTATATGAAGGCGATGGAAGCGCTGTGCGACCGCGTGCTGCCGGTTTTCGCCGTGGCTCTCGACCTGCCGTCGGATCACTTTGCGCCCTATTTTGCCGACGAAGCGCATATCACCTTGCGCCTGCTGCACTACCCGCCGCAGGTCGAGGGCGGGGACAATCTCTTCGGCCAGGCGCCGCACACCGACAACAGCTTCATGACGGTGCTGGCACGCACCGAGGTGCCGGGTCTCGCCGTGCGCCTCCCTTCGGGCGAATGGTTTGCGCCGCCGCTGATCCCCGGGACGTTCCTCGTGAACCTCGGCAACATGATGCGACGCTGGTCGAACGATCGCTTCCTCTCGACGCCGCATGGCGTGCTCAACGACAGCGGCACCGACCGCTATTCCATCGCCTATTTCCATAGCCCCAACCCGGACCGGGTGATCGAATGCCTGCCGAGCTGTACCGGCGCGGACAATCCCGCCCGCTACGAGCCGGCGGTCTATCGCGATCTCGTGCTTGCCTTCTATCGTGCCAACTACTTCCACCAGAAAGGCCACCGCTCCGAGGCGCTGGTTCGCCTGGCGCAAGAGCCGTCGGCGGCGGGTTGAGCGGTATTTCGTGCTGATCTACGCCGCGCGCCTATCCGTCGATTGATCGGGTTGCCGGCGCAGGTGGCATCCCGCGACTGACGCTTCATGCGGGGCAAAGGACGGAGGCATCGCGTGATCGAGCTGCACGAGTTCGAGCCGGCTTGGGGCATCAATCCCAGTCCCTTCTGTCTCAAGGTCGAGGTCTATCTCCGCCTCGCCGGCATTCCGTGGAAGCCGGTGACCGCCTTGCCCTTCAGCGCGCCGCGCGGGAAGCTGCCCTTCATCGTCGATGCCGCCCGCCGCATTCCCGACAGCGGCCACATCATTGCCCATCTCCGGCGCAGCGCGGCCGCGGATCTCGATGCCGGCCTCGACGAGAAGCAGCAGGCGCTCGGCCATCTCTTGCGCCGGACCTCTGAGGAGAGCCTCTACTTCGTCTTGGTGTATTCGCGCTGGCTCGATGAGAGGGGCTGGGCGGTGATGCGCAACGTCGTCGCCGCCGCGGTGCCTGCCATGGCGCGCCCGCTGCTCTTGCCCATGGTGCGGCGGAGCGTCGCCAAGACGCTCCGCGCCCAGGGCTATGGCCGGCACGCGCCGGACGAGATCTACGCCCTCGGCGCCGCCGATCTTGCCGCCATCGCCGCGATGATCGGCGGACGCCCCTTTGCGGTCGCCGATCGCCCGACCTCGTGCGACGCCATGCTCTACGCCTTTCTTGCTTCCGTTCTGCGCCCGCCGATCGAGACGCCGTTGAAGCGCAGCGCGCTCGACCTGCCGGCGCTCGGCGCCTACGTGCAGCGCGTCGAAGAAATCCTGGCGGAGCGGCGCTGAGCCGCCGCGCGCCTCAGCGCCCCTTGGCCTTGCGCCAGGCGGCGAAGTCGAGCTTCGTCTGCTCGTCGGTCGCGGGATAGAGCCCGAGGATCGAGCGTCCCTTGCGCACTTCCTCGGTGACGAAATCCTCGAACGCGGTCATCTCCACCGCCTCCGCCGCGATCTCGTCGGCCAGCGCAGCCGGGATGACGACCACGCCGTCGCCATCGCCGACCACGATATCGCCCGGCCAGACCGGGACGTCACCGCAGCCGATCGGCACGTTGATGTCGATCGCCTGGTGGCGCGTGAGGTTGGTCGGCGCCGAGGGGCGGTTGTGATAGGCGGGAATGTCGAGCTCGGCGATCTCCGGGCTGTCGCGAAAGCCGCCATCCGTGACGATGCCGGCGACGTCCCGGACCATGAGGCGCGTCACCAGGATCGAGCCGGCCGACGCGGCGCGCGGGTCCTTGCGGCTGTCGATGACGAAGACGGCACCGGGCGGGCATTCCTCGACCGCCTTGCGCTGCGGGTGGCCGCGGTCCTGGAAGACGGTGATCGGGTTCAGATCCTCGCGCGCCGGGATGTAGCGCAGCGTGAAGGCTTCGCCGACCATGTTCTTGCCCTTCGGCTTCAGCGGCAGAACGTCCTGGATGAACTGGTTGCGCAGCCCGCGCTTGAAGAGGGCGGTGCACAGCGTCGCCGTGCTGACACCGCCGAGCT
Source organism: Allostellaceae bacterium (assembly GCA_035642295.1). GTDB lineage: Bacteria > Pseudomonadota > Alphaproteobacteria > ATCC43930 > CGMCC-115725 > DAHUYF01. Next base: position 11,135 of record DASQSR010000282.1, read on the forward strand.
GCTGTCGCGTCTTTTCCGAGAGGCTCACGGCTTCGCTCCGTTGCAAGAAGGCGGCGGCGCCGCGTCACATGGTGAGGACGATCTTGCCGAAATGGGCGTTGGCCCGCATATGCGCCTGCGCCGCCGCCGCTTCCTCGAGCGGGAAGGTGCGGTCGATCGGCAGGCGGAGCTTGCCGGCCTCGATCGCGTCCCAGAGATCCTCGCGCATGCGCTGGACGATCCGGCGCACCTCGTCGAACGAGCGGGTGCGGAAGGTGACGCCGATATAGTCGATGCGCTTCAGCGCATGCAGGTCGAAGTCGAACTCGCCCTTCATGCCGCCGAGCCGGCCGACATTGACGATGCGGCCCAGCACCGCCGCCGCCTTCATGTTCTGGTTGGCGACGCTCGCCGAGACCTGGTCGATGATGAGGTCGACGCCCTTGCCCTCCGTCGCCTTGAGGACGGCCTCGGGCCAGTCGGGATCGCGGCTGTCGAGCGCGAGATCGGCACCGTATTCCGCCAGCTTTGCCCGCTTCTGGGCACTGGTCGAGGTGCCGATGACGAGCCGTGCGCCCTTGAGCTTGGCGATCTGCAGCCCCATGAGGCCGACGCCGGAGCTCGCGCCTTGGATCAGCACGCTCTCGCCGGCTCGAAGCCGCCCATTGGTGACGAGCGCGTCATGCATCGTCTGCAGCGCGACCGGCAGAGTCGCGGCCTGCGGATAGCTCATGTTGTTGGCGGGGATCGGCGAGACGCGGCCCCAGTCGCACACCGCATATTCGGCGTAGCCGCCGCTGCCCGAGCACATGATGCGGTCGCCGGGCTTGACGCCCTTGACCTCGGCGCCGACCGCCGCCACTTCGCCCGCCCATTCGAGCCCGACGATGGTGCCGGATCCGCCCACCGCGCCGTGGCGATGGCCGGCGGCGACGGCGAGCTCGGCGCGGTTGAGCCCGGCGGCGCGCACCCGCACCAGCACCTCGTTCGCCTTGGGCTCGGGCCGCGGCACCTCCCGGATCTCGAGGCCTTTGTCACCGACGACGGCTGCTTTCATCGTTCATTCCTCCCCAAGAAATTCACGCACCAGATCGACGAAGGCGTCGAGGCGGTCGTGATGGACCCAGTGCCCCGCCTTCTCGAAGCTCTCGACCCGCGCCGTGCTGAAATGCCGGATGCGGCCATCCTCCATCGGATTGGAGGCCCAGCTCTCCTTGCCGTAGACGAGCAGGGTGGGGCAGCGGATGCGCGCCCAGAGCTGTTCCACCTCCGCGACCGTCATGTCGTAGGGCGGCCAGGCGCGGACGTAATTGTCGAATTTCCAGCTATAGGTGCCGTCCTCGTTCTGGTTGACGCCGTGCTGGGTCAGATGCCGCGCCTGCTCCGGCGAGAGATGCTGGTTCGCCTCCTGCATGCGCTTGAACGCCTCTTCGATCGAAGCGTAGCGCCGCGGCAGCCGGCCGGCGAGCCCGCGCTGCTCCGCGATCCATTTCTGCATGCGCTCGGCGATCGTCTGCTTGCTGCGCTCCGCCAGCATCTTGGGCGAGGGCCCGAGGCCTTCGATGGCGACGAGCTGCCGGACGTTCTCGGGATAGATCCCGGCATAGCGCAAGGCGATGTTGCCGCCGAGCGAGTGGGCGATGATGGTGACCGGCGCCAGCCGCTGCTGGTGGACGAGTTGGGCCAGGTCATAGAGGTACCCGGCCATGGTGTAGTTGCCGTCGGGCGACCACTGGCTGTCGCCATGACCGCGCAAGTCGGGGGCGATGATGTGCCACTCGCCGCGCAGCCGCTCGGCCACCCAGTCCCAGTTGCGGCAATGATCCTGGCCGCCATGGAGCAGCAGCAGCGGCGGCGCCGCGGCATTGCCCCAATCGACGTAATGAAGGCGCAGGCGCTGCGAGAAGAAGATGCGCGAGGTCGGGCCCGACATGTCCTTGGGCTCTCTGGTCATGATGCGACGGTCACCTCAGGGCTGCGGCACGGCCGCCGAGCTTACCGGCCGCGAACCAAATTTCCAGGATGGGGCGCGGCAGCGGCTATGATGCGCCGGACATGACGCGGACTTTGAAGCACCTCTCCCGTTGGCTCGGCAGCTCGCCCACCCGCATCGCGCTGTCGACGGCCTTGCGCGGCACCATAGCGAGCGCGGCGCCGCTGGCGATCCTGCCGCATTTCGGTCTCGGCGACTTCGCCTATCCCGCCGTTCTCGGAGCGCTCGCCACCTCGATGGTCGATATCGGCGGCCCCTATCGCAGCCGGCTCATCGCCATGCTGATCCAGGGGCTGGGCGGCGCCGCGCTGCTGTGGCTCGGCATGCTGGCGGTGAACCAGTGGTGGCTCGCGGCGGCGGTCATGGCAGGGATCTGCGTCTTCTCCGGCATGATCCGTGCGGTGGGGCCCGGCGGCGCTTCGCTCGGCATCAACACCGCCGTCGCCTTCCTGGTCGGCCTCTCTGTCGGCGAGGAGGGGGGCGGCGCGGCGCTCTGGACGCTCGGCTACGCCGCCGGCGGCGTCTGGACGGTGGTGGTCGCGCTCGCCTTCTGGCATGTGAGGCCATACCACCGCCTCGAGCAGGAAGTGGCGAGCGCCTGGGAGGCGGTGGCCGAGCTGCTCGCCGCCGTGGCGAGCGAAGGCGAAGCGCCGACCGTCGTCACGCGGCGCCGACGCGAGCAGCAGATCGCTGCCCGGCACGCCGCGGCGCGCCAGGCGGTGGAAGCCGCACGCGAGGCGCTGGGCGAGACCCGAGCGCGCATTGCGGGGCCCGGTACCACGATCGCGCAACTCATCGTTCTCCTCAACGCTGCGGGGCGAATTGGCGCCGCCGCGGTGGCGCTCGGTGAAATCGGCGCGCCCGCCGCGGCGCCGCGGCTCGCCGCCGGTGCGTTGCGCCAGGCTTCGCTCGAGGTCGCGCGCATCCTGCTCGACGGCAAGGGCACGCTGCCCTTGGCGCCGCTGCGCGCTCGGCTGCAGGCGCTGGCGGACGGCACCGATCGGCCGCCCCCGGCCGCGCTGCTCGCTTGCGCCCAGGCCATGCGCCATTTCGAGAACGCCGAGGAAGCGCTGGGCCTGCTGTTCGGCGAGCGGCGGGGGTTTTTCGAGCTGCTGCGCCTCGCCTTCGCCCATCGCCGCCCGCGCGGCGCCGTCATCGCGGCGCTGCGGCCGCATCTCAGCCCGCGCTCCGCCATCTTCCGCCACGCGTTCCGCGTCGCCGCCGTCAGTGCCATCGACACGGCGGTGATCGCCCGGTTCCACCTGCCGCGCGGCATTTGGCTGCCGATGACCTCGCTGATCATCCTGCAGCCGGATTACGGCGGCACTCTCCTGCGGGCGTCTCAGCGCACCGCCGGCACCATCGCCGGCGCGGTTCTCGCCAGCCTGCTGCTGACGACGCTCCACGGCACGGTCGAGTATGACGCCATGCTGGCGCTGCTGCTGTTCGCCACCTTCCTGCTGATCCGCCAGCGCTACGGCTATGGCATCACCTTTCTGACGCCGATCGTCATCCTGCTCATCGGCATGAGCAGCCCCGCTCCCTGGATCGATCTCGGCGAGCGCGTCGCCTATACCGTGGCCGGTGCGGTCCTGGCGATCGCCGCCGGGTATCTGCTCTGGCCAAGCTGGGAGCGGGAGCAGCTTCGCGAGCGGCTTGCGCGTGCCTTGCGCTCCGACCGGGCTTATCTCGCGGCGGTGCTGGCGGCGATCGGCGGTGAGGCGGAGGCCGCTTCCGGCCTGGGCGAGCTGCTGCGGCAGGCGGAGCTCGATCTCGCCAATGCCGATGCCGGCTTCCAGCGTATGCTTGGCGATCCCGCCCGCCGCCGCGCGCCGGTGGGCGAAGGGTTCACGCTGCTCCTCTATCTCCACCGCCTCTGCCGCCATGCGATCGCACTCGCGGCGCAGCCCGCCGTCGCCGACGTACCGGCGGCGCCGCTCGCGACGCTGTCCCGGCTGATCGAAGGCGCGCTCGACCAAACAGCCGAGGCGCTGGCCGCGAGCCGTGC
>DASQSR010000283.1:0-9281 GCA_035642295.1 Allostellaceae bacterium
CCGCGGCGGCATCGAGCCGGGCCGCGTGTCCGAAGTCATCATGGGCCAGATCCTGACCGCTGCGCAGGGCCAGAACCCGGCCCGCCAGGCCTCGATCGCGGCCGGCATCCCGGTCGAGGTCCCCGCCTGGGGCGTCAACCAGCTGTGCGGCTCGGGGCTGCGCACGGTGGCGCTGGGATACCAGGCGCTGCGCGCCGGCGACAGCAGCATCGTGGTCGCCGGCGGCCATGAGAGCATGAGCCGGGCGCCGCACTGCATCCATCTGCGCAGCGGCGTCAAAATGGGCGACACCGAGCTCGTCGACACCATGATCCGCGACGGGCTCTGGGACGCCTTCAACGGCTATCACATGGGCAACACCGCCGAGAATGTCGCCCAGCGCTGGCAGATCACGCGCGAGCAGCAGGATCAACTCGCGCAGCGCTCGCAGGCGCGCGCCGAGGCGGCGCAGAAATCCGGCCGCTTCAAGGACGAGATCGTCCCGGTGAAGATCGCGACGCGCAAGGGCGACGTCATCGTCGAGGCCGACGAGTATCCCAAGCACGGCACCACCGTCGAGGTGCTGGCCAAGCTGCGCCCGGCTTTCGACAAGAACGGCACCGTCACCGCCGGCAATGCTTCGGGCATCAATGACGGCGCCGCCGCGGTGGTGCTGATGAGCGCCGAGGAGGCGCAGCGCCGCGGCGTCAAGCCTTTGGCGCGCATCGTCGCCTGGGCAACGGCGGGAGTCGATCCGGCGGTGATGGGGTCGGGGCCGATCCCGGCGAGCCGCCTCGCCTTGAAGCGCGCCGGCTGGAAGGTCGAGGATCTCGACCTCATCGAGGCGAACGAGGCCTTCGCCGCGCAGGCCTGCGCCGTCAACAAGGATATGGGCTGGGATTCCGAGAAGGTGAACGTCAATGGCGGCGCCATCGCGCTCGGCCATCCCATCGGCGCGTCCGGGACGCGCGTGCTGGTGACCTTGCTGCACGAGCTGCAGAAGCGGAACGGCAAGCGCGGCCTTGCGACCCTCTGCATCGGCGGTGGCATGGGAATTGCTATGTGTGTCGAGCGCGGTTGAGCGCGTCGAGCACCTATTGAAGGAACGCGACGGAGCGAAGCGTCCTAAAATGAGCCGTCGAGCGCGGTTGAGCGCGTCGAGCACCTATTGAAGGAACGCGACGAAGCGAAGCGTCCTAAAATGAGCCGTCGAGCGCGGTTGAGCGCGTCGAGCACCTATTGAAGGAACGCGACGGAGCGAAGCGTCCTAAAATGAGCGGTCGAGCGCGGTTGAACGCGAGCGAGGCTAAGCACGTGACGTGAGCTGCGCCCGCCGCCTTCCCGTTTACCGGAGAGGCGGCGGCGAAGGCGGCCCGGGAGGGAGGAGACGATGGGACGGGTAGCAGTGGTGACGGGCGGAACGCGCGGTATCGGGCGCGCCATCTCGGTGGCGCTGCACAACGTAGGCTGCAAGGTGGCGGCCAATTACAGCGGCAATGACGAGGCGGCACGGCGCTGCGCGCAAGAGGCGGGCATCGCCGTCTACAAGTTCGATGTCTCCGACTTCCGCTCTTGCGAGGCCGGGGTCCAGCGCATCGAGCAGGAACTGGGGCCTGTCGACATTCTGGTGAACAATGCCGGCATCACCCGCGATGCCGTGCTGCACAAGATGACGCCGGAGCAGTGGGCGCAAGTGATCGCCACCAATCTCACCTCCTGCTTCAACATGTGCCGTCTGGTGATCGAGGGCATGCGCGAGCGCGGCTTCGGCCGCATCGTCAATATCGGCTCGATCAACGGCCAGGCCGGGCAGTATGGTCAGGTCAACTATGCCGCGGCGAAGTCGGGCATTCACGGCTTCACCAAGGCGCTGGCGCAGGAGGGCGCGAGCCGCAACATCACCGTCAACGCCATCGCCCCCGGTTATGTCGACACCGACATGGTCCGCGCCGTGCCGCAGAATGTGCTCGACAAGATCGTGGCGCGCATTCCCGTCGGCCGTCTCGGCCATGCCGAGGAAATCGCCCGCGGCGTGGTGTTCCTGACCTCCGACGAGGGCGGCTTCATCACCGGTTCGACTCTGTCGATCAACGGCGGCCAGCACATGTATTGAGCGCGCCGGGCGGCGGCGGTGCAGGGCAGCACCTTCACCCTTGCTGTCGCGGACGGCGTTGCGCTGTTCGTCCGTCGGTGGCTGCCCGAGGCGCCGCCCAAGGCGGTGGTGCAGATCGCCCACGGGCTCGCCGAGCATGGCGGACGCTATGCGCGGCTCGCCGCGGCGCTGACCGCCGCCGGCTATGCCGTCTACGCCAATGACCATCGCGGTCACGGACGCAGCGCGCCAAGCCCCGAGGCGCTGGGTTTTTTCGCCGCGCAAGACGGCTGGCGCAAATGCGTCGACGACCTCCAGCAGCTCCGCCGCCGCATTGCCGGCGAGCACCCGGGACGGCCGATCGTGCTGCTCGGTCATTCCATGGGCTCGTTCATGGTGCAGCAGCTCATCAGCGAGCCGGGCGAGGAGCTGGCGGGGGCGGTGCTCTCGGGCTCCGGCGGCAAGCCGACGCCGCTGGCCGCGGCGGGGCGGCTGGTGGCGCGGCTCGAAAGGCTGCGGCTCGGTGCGCGCGGACGGAGCGCGCTCATCAACGCCATGAGCTTTGGCGCCTTCAACAGGCCGTTCGCCCCGGCGCGCACGCCGTTCGACTGGCTCTCGCGCGATGCGGCCGAGGTCGACAAATACATCGCCGATCCCTCTTGCGGCTTCGTCGCCACGGTGCAGCTCTGGATCGACCTGCTCGACGCCCTCGGCGACATCGCTCGCCCGGCGCGCCAGGCGCGCATACCCAAGCATCTGCCGATCTACGTCATCGCCGGCGCGCGCGATCCCGTCAGCGACAACACTAAAGGGTTACGGCAACTTCTCGCAGCCTATCGGAAGGAGGAGCTGACGCGCGTCACGCACCGCTTCTATCCCGATGCGCGTCATGAGATATTGAACGAACTGAACCGCGACGAAGTGACCGGCGAGCTCGTTGCCTGGCTCGATGCGGCAGTGGCGTGGGGGTGATGCGCGGGTGGGAGCCTTTTGTCCTGCTCGTTTGTTGATCACGCGGAGGTCCCGATGGTCCGTCATGCTCTGGTGCTGGCGCTAGCGCTGCTCGCCGGCTCGGCAGAGGCGCGTCCGCCCGAGAACGCCGATCCCGCGCTGGCCCCGTGGTATGAGAGCCTGCGCGCCGCCAATGGCGGCTCGTGCTGCTCTGAGGCCGATTGCCGGCCGGTCGAGTACCGTATCGTTGCCGATCACTACGAGGCGCTGATCGGCCGACAGTTCGATATCGATCCGCCGCGCTGGGTCGCGGTGCCACCCACGCACATTTTGAAGAAGACGGACAATCCCGTCGGCCGCGCCGTCGCCTGCTGGCTTCCCTCGGTCGGCATTCTCTGCTTCGTGCTGCCGGCGCAGGTGTAGCGCCTCAACGAAACGGGGGCACCGCGCCGCCACTCGCGCGCGCCACATCACCGCCGAGCTTACGACGCGCGCCGCCTCAGCTCCCTCGTAGGCGCGGATGAGGGCGGCGAGCGCCTCGCGCTTCGCCGACTAGCGTTCTCTAAGCCCGTCGGCGACCACCTGATCGACAACCGCGCGCAACAGCTCCTGAACGCCGAAGGGTTTTTGCAGAAAGACATGGCGGCTGGCTCTGCTGCGCTTCAAGCCTTCGGGATGACCGCTCATCAGGATCACGGGCACGTTCGCCCCGGCGATGTCATCGGCGGCGTTCGTCCCCCAGCCGTCGGGCAGCATCATCTCGATCAGGGCGCAGGCGATGTTGCCTTGTCGGGCGATGTGCATGGCCTCGGCCGCGGTTGCACAGCACACGACCCGATAGCCGATATCCTCCAGAACCGAGGCGACGAAGGCGCAGATGGCGCGCTCGCTGTCCGCGATCAAGACGCGGCCGCGGCATGCGTGATCGTCCTCGCCTCCTTCGGTCGCCATTGTTCCAGCATCCGCCGCAACGGCTCTTTCACAATAGTGACAGCGTTCAACACCCGTGTCTATCGGCGTGCTACCCTCGTTCCACAAACGGGAAGTGCAATTCGCCGGCGCCACACTTTCCGCGAAAATGAAGCAAATATATTCTAGCAGTCAACGCGTAAGTCGGGGGCGAGGAATTGCGGAATAGTTCGCGAGCGACGTCTTCCTCTCGGATCCTGGTGGTAGACGACCACGATGGCACGCGCGAGATGGTTTCTGCCGTTCTCCAGCGCGCGGGTTTTGCCGTGCTGACCCGTGCCTCCGGCGAAGAAGGTCTGCTCGAGATCGCCCGCGACCCGAGCATCGGCCTGCTCATCACCGATATCGTCATGCCCGGGCGGTTGAATGGCTGGCGCCTCGCCGAAAGCGGCAAGGCGCTGCGCGATGGGCTGCGGATCATCTACATCACGGCCGCTCCGCATGTCATTCCGGCCTCGGGACCTGGCCTCGGCCCCCTGGTCCCGAAGCCCTGCGCTCCCGACCGGTTGCTGGCCAGCGTCGAACGCGCGCTCGGGCTCACTCCGGGACCGCGACGGCGCCTCTGACACGGCGCAAGACCGTCGCTTTGGTTGAAATGTTCTGACCGTCATGTGCGCAATGGTTGCATAACGCCGAGCGCCTTGCGCCATTTGGTGCGAGTGTCGCAGAGAGCGCGTTGCCGCGGCGCCGCTGCGTGGAATCATGGCGGCCAAGGGGAGGCAGCGATGGACCATGCGCAATACCTCAGAGACCGGGCGACGGAATTCGCGCGCCTGGCGCGGACCACCGACGATGCCATGGCCGCGCAGAATTTCCAGGAGCTCGCCATCCTCTGCCGGGAAAGCGCCGAGCGCCTCGCGCGCCGCGCGGATCCGGTGCGGGTGCTTGATGGTGCCCTGAGCTTCAAGTGAAGGGCCGCGCCGGCGGCGGACCGGTGATTGCGCTCACGGGCTCGCATATCCCCGCCGTGGCCGGCTGCGCTGCTTGGCGCGGCGCCTCCGTTGCCTGCGCTTCAGGTTCGATGGGCAGAGCCAGCACGCGTGCCAGCTCGGCGACGGCGTCGCGGATGTGGGATTCGGCGATGTCGTTGAACGCGCGACTGAAGGACAGCAGCTGCCGGCGTCGCGACGGGGCCGGGCTCTCTGCCTCGACCTCGGGATCGCGGAAGAAGAAGTCGATCGGCATCTCGAGCGCCTCCGCGCAGCAATAGAGGCGGCTCGCGGAGATTCGGTTCAGCCCCGTCTCATACTTGTGCAGCTGCTGATAGGTGATGCCCACGCGCTGCGCGACCTCATGCTGGCTCAAGCCGAGCACGATGCGCCGCGCCTTCAGCCTTGCGCCGATCAGGTCATGGAGAGTTGGGCGGGAACTTTCGAGTCTTGACATGAGAAGGCTCCAAGCGCTGCCAGCCAAAGCCTCTAACGTATTGAACCGCAGGTTGGCCGGCGCCTTGAGACCAAGTGGTGACGGCGGGCGGCGTTATGAAACTGTCTCGCACGTAGCTCCGTCGCCTGGGAACGCGCAGCGCGCTCGGGCGGCGGCGCCGCGGACTTAATCTTGCGCGGCGCGACGGCAGCATTAGACCCCTCTTAAGGCGCATGGGCGCACATGCCTTGGTGTCGCTGTCCTGTAGCTGAGGAGTCATTTTTATGAAGCGCTTCTTTGACGCGGCGCCGCCCAAGGCCCCGTCACCTCCGCCGAAAGCCGATTCGACCGATCGAAAGCTCGTCGTCGGCCACGGGATCGTCGTCTCCGGCGAGATCAAGTCGTGCGACTGTCTGCTGGTCGAGGGCAGGGTCGAGGCCGACGTTTCCTGCCGCGAGCTGAAAGTGGTGCGCGGCGGCTTGTTCATGGGCACGGCCACCGTCGACAACGCCGAGATCATCGGTCGCTTCGAGGGGCAATTGAACGTGCGCGAACGCCTGGTGATCCGCGCCAGCGGCAGCCTCGCGGCGACGGTCCGCTACAAGCAGATCGAGATCGAGCGCGGCGGCCAGCTCGCCGGCACCGTCGAAGCCGCCGGCACCGCCGACGCCGCGCGCCCGCTCCCGCGCGAGCAGCGTCGCAGCGCCTCAGTCGGATGATCTCCCGCGCTCGACATCGCCTCACTTCGGCGACGTCGAGCGCGTGCTGAGCCACGCGCTCATCTTCGCGACGGCGCTCTCGCAGTCCGGCTGCGCCGCTACCCCGGCGCAGGCGTCTTTGGCGAGGACGTCGTCTTGTTCGGAGGGCCTCGCCTCGCCGTGGCCGGCCAGAATTCCCTGGAACTGCTCGATCGCCCCGAAGCAGTCCCTGGCGTTCACGCCGTGAGCGGCGCACACCCCAAGCAGCTCGTTGTTTTGCAGGGCGTAGAGCGTCGCGTCGTCGAGCTGCCCGGTGGCCGGCAGGCCGACTTTGCCCTGGTATGCGGCGAGCGCGCTTCTGGTTTTCGGGCCCAAGGTCCCGTTGGTCGTGCCGCGATAGAGACCGAGCGCGCTGAGGCGCCGTTGCGCTTCGGCGACGCGTTGCTGCTGGGCGTCCATGACGCGCACCAGCAAGCCCGATTGCCGTGCCGCCGCGCTGGACGCGACGGTCGAGGCCTGCGCCTGCGCCGAAGCCGCGAGGGCCGTCAGCGCCAGGAGAGACGCCACCCGAAGTGATGCTGGCATTCCCGCTTCCCTCAAAGTGCAGCACGCGTCCGGCGCGTCCACGGGGCGCGCCGGAGTTGAGCATGGGAAGGGCGCGGCGCCCCTGTCCACAACGACTCGCCTTTGCCGCCCTGTGTGAATTTCGCGACATTGCGCCGGGCGCGCCGACCTTAACCCGGCTCCCATCCCTGCGGTGCCAGCTCGAACCCGCTGAACTCGAATCCGGGCGCTACGGTGCAGCCGACGAGGCTCCAGGCGCCGAGGCTCCGGGCGCTCTGCCAGCAGCTCTTCGGCACGACCGCTTGCGGCCGCTCGCCCGCGAACACGGCGCTGCCAAGCCGCAGCCGCTCCGCGCCTCGCCCGTCCTGCGACAGCGACAGCAGCAAGGGCGATCCGCCATACCAGTGCCAGATCTCGACGGCATCGATGCGGTGCCAGCGTGACACCTCGCCGGCGCGCAGCAGGTAATAGATCGCGGTGGACGCGGCGCGGGCGCCGGACGCCGCCGTGTCGCGAAAGGTCTCGCGGTAGGAGCCGCCTTCGGGATGCGGCGCGAGGCCGAGCGCGGCAATGACGCGCTCGGCCTCGTCGGTGCTCACACCGGGTCTTTCGGCTTCGTCAGCTCGATCGACTTGCGCTTGGCGAACTCGTCGAACCAGGCGGCGAGCTTGCGATGCTTGGTGCGCCACTCCTCGGCGGCGTAGCGGAAGTCGAGATAGCCGAGGGCGCAGCCGATGGTGATCTGCCCGATGGTCAGCGGTCCCGCGAGCTCGCCCGCCTCGGTCTCGATCTCGAGCGCCCCAAGCGCGCCGCGCACCTTGCGCAGCTGCGCATCGATCCAATCCTGCCACTGATACTCCTTCGGCCGCCCGATCTCGTAACGGCCGAGGATCGCGGCGTCGAGGATGCCGTCACCGAGCGCCTGCTGGCGCAGCGCGAGCCAGCGCGCCTTGCCTGCGGCCGGGAACAGCTTCGGCCCCTGGTGCAGCGTGTCGAGATACTCGCAGATGACCGGCGAATCATAGAGCACCATGCCGTCATCGGTGGTCAGCGACGGCACCTTCACCAGCGGATTCTCGCGCGCGACTTCCTCGTTGGGCTTGGTCGGGGCGACCATGGTCGGCAGTCGCTCGATGCGCTCGGCAAGGCCGGTCTCCAGCGCCACGACCATGACCTTGCGGACATAGGGCGAGGTGGGCGAATAACGCAGCTTCATGGAATCGACTCCCGGTGGGTTTGGCGGTGACCGCGGAATTCATTGGCGCGCCCGCCGGGTCCGGTCGCAGTGCCGGTCGCTGACGCGACGCTGTCGGGCAAAGCGTGGAACGGGGACCCGGTCATGGCGCTCCTGTTAAGCAGCCAAGCGGTACTCTAATTCGCCTTGCGCGGCCATGCTACACTGTCATCATGTATGTCGACGTCGTCGATCTCCGGGACTTCTATGACAGCCGCCTCGGGCAGGTGGCGCGGCGCATGATTCGCCGCCGCCTGCGGCTGATCTGGCCAGATCTGCGCGGCATGCGTCTCCTGGGTCTCGGCTACGCCGCACCCTATCTCAAGCCCTTTCGCGACGAGGCGGAACGCACCGTGGCGGTGATGCCGTCCTCGCAAGGCGTGCTCGGCTGGCCGCCGGAGGGCCCCAACGCGGTCGCGCTTGCCGACGAGGGCGAGCTGCCGCTGCAGGATTATTCGATCGACCGCGTTCTGCTGGTGCACGGGCTCGAGTTCAGCGAGCAGGTGCGGCCATTGCTCAAGGAGCTCTGGCGGGTGATGGCCGGTGGCGGCCGGCTTGTCGTCGTCGTGCCTAACCGGCGCGGCATCTGGGCGCGTGTCGACAAGACGCCGTTCGGCCAGGGACATCCCTACACCACCTCGCAGCTGTCGCGCGTGCTGCGCGAATCGGGCTTCACGCCGGAGCGCGTCTCCGCTGCGTTGTTCGCGCCGCCCACCGCGTCCCGCATGCTGCTGCGCTCGGCCACCGCGATCGAGCGCATCGGCGAGCGCTGGTTCACCACCTTCGCCGGCGTCGCCGTCGTCGAAGCCTCGAAGCAGATCTATGCCAAGCCGGCACAGAAGCGCCGCCGCGAAAGCCGCCAGCCCGCCTACCTCCCCGTCCCCCACGGCGCCCCGCGCTGGAGCTGAATAGAGGCTACATGGAGGGCGATCTCATCCCTCTCCCCTCCGTGGGAGAGGGGACAACCCGGCCGGTCGCTTTGCGACCGGCCCCGGAGGGTTCGATCGCGAAGCGATCGAACGGGTTGTCCCATCGCGCAGCGATGGGAGGGTGAGGGGGCTATGGGTTCCCATGCTACCGTCCCCGCACCCAGGCTCTTTGACATTGTGCAGCAACGTTCACCGGCCACCGCGTCGCCGGAGCCGGTGATTCACTGAATCACCCCGCCGAAAAATGAGTCACTGTTGTACACCAGTGAATCACACCCCTCCCCGTCGCTTTTCGCTTGACACAAGGCGAGCGCGCGAAGCGCGTTCGTCCGCGGCGGCGCCAGCGATTGCGCAGCACTCGCGAAAGCCGCACGGTTCGGGCTAGCCGCCTTCCGGCCATAGGCGGTGTTAGGCGAATGCGCGCAGCGCATTCGTCCGCGGCGGCTACCGTCAGCTCCAGCGCGGGGCGCCGTGGGGGACGGGGAGGTAGGCGGGCTGGC
>DASQSR010000284.1:0-12584 GCA_035642295.1 Allostellaceae bacterium
CTCGATCCGCTGTCGATGAGCCCCTCCGAGGTGGAGCTGCTGCAGCAGCTTGCCCAGCGCCGGGCCGAGCTCGACAAGCGCGCGGCCGAGCTGAGCCAGCGCGAAGTGCTGCTGCAGGCGGCGGAAAAACGCATCGACGAGAAGATCGCCAAGCTGGCCGAGCTGAAGAAGGACATCGGCGGCATCGTCGACAAGCAGAGCGAGGAAGACGATGCGCGGCTCAAGAGCCTCGTCAAGATCTACGAAACGATGAAGCCGGGCGATGCCGCGCGCATCTTCAGCCAGCTCGACATGCCCGTGCTGCTCGGTGTGCTCGAGCACATGAAGGAGCGCAACGCCGCGCCGATCCTCGCGGCGATGGATCCGGGCAAGGCCAAGGCGGTGACGCTGGCGCTCGCCGAGCGCCGGGATCAGAGCGTCGAAGCCGCCACCGCGGCGGACGCGCCGCCGGCGTCGCCGGCGGCGAATCAGTGAAGGCAGGGAGTTCAGTAATGGAAGGAGGCATGTCGATGTCGGGGCGCGGCGAGGACGCCGATCTCATGCGCAAGATCGCGGCGACGCCGAAGGGCGGGGCGCCGGTCGATGCCGCCGCCATCGCCGCCGTGGTCGAGGCGGTGGTCGCGAGCCTCAGCGGCGACATGTCGGTCGCCGATTTGCGGCTCTATCACGAGCTGGAGCAGCTCGCCCGCTACATCCAGAGCGCCAAGCGCGAGATCGCCGCGATCCACCCGCACGAGATCAACCGGCGCATTCCCGCGGCCACCGACGAGCTCGATGCCGTCGTCGGCCATACCGCCGAAGCCACCGGCACCATTCTCGATGCCGCCGAAACCATGGAGAAGCTGGCGCCGTCGCTGCCGGGCGAGGCCGGCGCCGCCATCGCCGATGCCGTGACCCGCATCTATGAAGCCTGCAACTTTCAGGACATTACCGGCCAGCGCATCACCAAGGTGGTGAACACGCTGCAATACATCGAGCAGAAGATCGATGCGCTGCTCGCCGCCTTCGGCGACGGCATCGCCGATGCCCCGCCCGCGCCGGAGCCGGAGCCGGTCGACGAGAACGCGCGCCTCATGCACGGGCCGCAATTGCCGCAGGAAGCGAACAAGCAGGCCGAGATCGACGCCATCCTCGCGGAGTTCGATCGCCAATGACCTGGCGCGGCCGCATCCGTGCCGGCCTGGTCGCGCTCGCCCTCGCGGCAGCGGCGCTGCTGCCGGCGCATGCGGCCGAGACGGTCACCGTCCGGGCGGCCGAGCATGACCAGGCAGGCTTCGGCCGCATCGCCTTCGACTGGCCGGCGCCGGTCAAGTTCTCCGCCAGCATCGAGGGCGAGACGCTCACCGTCGCCTTCGCCCGCCCGTTCACCGCCGATCTCGGCGCGGTGGCGAGCCATCTCGACGGCTATATCGCCGCGATCCGCATCGGCGCCGACGGCAAGAGCATCATCGCGAGGCTGAAGCGGCCGGCGCGGCTGCATAGCTTCACCGACGGCAAGACCGTCGCCATCGACATCATGACGACGCCGGGCAAAGCCGCGAACGCGGCGCCGCCCGTGGCCAAGCCGGCGAAGGCGGCCGCCGCGACGGCAGCGCCCGTCGCATCGGCGCCGGCGACCATCGGCCTGCGCTTCGGCGAGCATCGGGGCTACCGCCGCGTCGTCTTCGATTGGCGCCAGGCGGTGCCTTATCGGCTGACGCAGAAGGACGGCACGGCGGAGCTTCGCTTCGACCGCGCGGCGACGCTCGATCTGGCCGCGCTGGCGCGCGCGCTGCCCGACTTGGCGCCGCGCCTCGAGCCGGCGGACGGCGCCACCATCCTCGATCTCACCCTTCCGGCCGGCACCGAGCTCCGCCATTTCCGTGACGGAAACAGCATCGTGCTCGACGTGCTCGGTCGTGCGCCGGCGTCCGCGCTCAAGGCAAGCGGGGTCACGCCGCCGCCGGAGCTGGTCGAGCCGGCGGCGGGCCCCGCCGAGACGCCGGCCGGCGCGCCGCGCCCGCTGCGGCGACCGATGAGCCAGGCCTCGCCGCCACCGGGCTCCCTCAGGGTCCACTACGCGCTCGCGCCTCAAGGCGCGAGTTTGCGTTTCGACTGGCCGCAACCCGTCGCTGCCGCCGTCTTCCGCCGCGGCGCCGCGCTGTGGATCGTCTTCGCCGGGGCGCGGCCGCTCGACCTGCGCGAGCTGCATGAGGGGCCGGACGATCCCATCCTGCGCGCCGATCAGCTGGGGGACGCGAAGGCGACCGTGCTGCGCCTCCTGGCGCGGCCCGGACTCGATCCCGACCTCCGCCGCGCCGGCAATGCCTGGATCGTCGACCTCCTGCCGCAGGAGGCGCGCGCTGCGGCGCCGATCCCGATCGATGTCCGCGCCGACGCCGAAACGCCCGACGTGGTCTTTGGCCTCGCCGGCGCCGGCGCGCCGCTGTGGCTGAGGGATCCCGAAATCGGCGACACGCTGGTGGTGGTGCCGACGGAGGAGACCGGCAGCGGCCTCGCCGAAGCGCAGGAATTCGTCGATTTCACCGCGCTCGCCAGCGTTCAGGGCCTGGCGCTCCGGCCCAACGCCGACGATCTCCGCGTCGCCGCGATGACGGGCGGCGTCGACGTGACGCGGCCCGGCGGGCTGGTGTTGTCGCCGGCGGCCGACCGCGCCCTGGCGCAGCAGCCGGGCGCGCTTGGCCGGCTCTTCGACTTCGCCGCCTGGAAAGGGCCGCCGGGGGCGAGCTTCCTCGAGCAGCGCTCTCGCCTCGAGCAGGCGATCGCGGCGGCGCCCGCCTCGTTCCGCTCCAAGCCGCGCCTGGCGCTGGCCCGGTTCTACCTCGCCTATCTTTTCGCGCCCGAGGCCGAAGGCGTGCTCGAGGCGATCGAGCGCGACGATCCGACCCTGGCGTCGGATCCCTCGGTCGCGCTGATGATCGGCGCGGTCCATCTCATGGACGGCGACGGCGCGAGCGCGGCGAAGGAGCTGAACCAGCCGAGCCTCGACAGCGAGCCCGAGGCGCTGCTGTGGCGCGCCGCGCTTTCGGCCGAGCTGCGCGACTGGAAGGTCGCGGCGCATGATTTCGCACTGTCCAGCAACCTCCTGCCGCGCTACCCGCAGCGCCTGCGCGACCAGTTCGCGCTGCAGGCGGCGGATTCCTTCCTGCACACCGGTCAGCCCGCCGAGGCCGGAGCGATGCTCCAGCTCGTCCTCAAGAGCGACGCCCCCGACGACGACAAGGCGATGGCGCGCTATTTCGACGGCAAGCGGGCGCTCGCCGAAGGCGACTTCAACCACGCCATCGATCTCTGGAACGCGGCGATCGCGATGGACGACCGGCCGAGCCGGGCGCGCGCGCTCTACGCCCGCACCATGGCCGAGTTCGACGCCAAGAAGATCGACCGTCCCGCGGCGATCAGGCAGCTCGATGGCCTGCGCTTCGCCTGGCGCGGCGACCGCTTCGAGTTCGACCTGCTGCGCAAGATCGGCGAGCTCAAGCTCGCCGATGGCGACCAGCGCGGCGCCTTCGAGGCGCTCAGCGAAGCCGGCACCAATTTCTCCGACTATCCTGAATCGAAGGAGGTGCTGCAGGAGCTGAGCGACGGGCTCGCCGACGTCTTCCTCGGCAAGGACGCCGACCAGGTGCCGCCGCTCAAGGCCCTCAGCCTCTATGACGAGTTCAAGGACTATGCGCCGGTGGGCGAGCGGGGCGACGCGATCGTGCGCCGGCTGGTCGACCGGCTGGTCTCGGTCGATCTCCTCGACCGCGCCGCCGATCTGCTCCAGGACGAGGTGACGCATCGCCTGGTCGGCCGCGACAAGGCGCGCGTTGCCGCCCAGCTCGCTTTGATCCGCCTCCTCGACAACGATCCCGCCGATGCGGTGAAGGCGCTCGACATCGACGTCGGCAAGGATGTGCCGCCGGAGCTGCAGCACCAGCGCCAGCAGCTGCGCGCCCGCGCCCTCGACCAGCTCGGGCATCCCGACGAGGCGCTCGCCATCCTCGCCAGCGACACCAGCCGCGATGCCGACCGGCTGCGCGCCGACATCTATTGGCGCGCGCAGAACTGGACCGAGGCGGCGAAGGTCTTCGCCCGGCTGGTGCCGGCGCCCGGCACCGGCGGCACGCTCGACAAGGCGTCGAGCCAGCTTGTCCTCAACTGGGCTTCGGCATTGACGCTCGCCGGTGACCAGGAGGGCCTCGACAAGCTGCGCCAGGCCTATGGCAAGGCGATGGCGGCAACGCCGCTCGCCGATGCGTTCCGCGTCGTCGCCGGCGATGCGCCGGCGGAAGTTGGCGCTGCGACCGATCCGCGCAGCATCGCCAGCCGCGTCGCCGAGCTCGGCGACCTCCAGAGCTTCATGGCGAGCTACAAGGAGCGCCTCGCCAAGGACAAGCTGAGCGCGATCAACTGAAGCTGCCGCGGTCGGCGCATTCCACATAGCTGCAATGCGTCGCGCGTGCGAGGGACCGACTTCAGTTCAGAGCGCGCCCCTTGCCTCGATCGCAGTCTCTGTGAGCGTGCGCACATTTTTCACGCTTCCCCGAATCGATGCTCAGGCGCGCACGCGCGTAGCAAAATCTTTCACTGAATAATAAGTTTTGACTCCCACAATCGGCAGCTGTCGCGACGGACGCGATTTGCCATGCGAAGCGCCGCGCCGTGACCTGAGCTTCGGGAATCAGGGACATCGATCATGCGCATTAGAACTCTGGCCTTCGTGTTGAGCCTCGTCGCTTCGCTCGCCACTCATTCCGCGCTGGCGCAAGAGCGCGGCACGCCGGACCAGGCGAAGGTCCTGGCCGAGAAGGCGGCGGCGCATCTGAAGGACGTCGGACCCCAGAAGGCCTTCGCCGATTTCAACGATCCCAAGGGCGGCTATCAGGACCGCGATCTCTTCGTCTTCGTCTACGGGCCCGGTGGCAAGATCGTCTGCGTGCCCGGCATCCCCGCGCTCGTCGGCCGGGACGCCACCGCGCTCAAGGACGTCGACGGCAAGCCTTTCGGCAAGCTGATCATCGCCGCGGCCGACGCCGGGGGCGGCTGGGCCGAATACCGCATGACCAATCCCGCCACCAGGAAGGTCGAGGCGAAGAAGACCTATGCCCTCAAGGTGGGTGACTACGTTGTGGGTGTCGGCGCCTACAATCCCTGAACCCGGTAGAGCATCATGCGTTTGCGCCTCCGGGACCTCCGGATCTCGGCCAAGGTGGGTGTGGCGCCGGGGTTCGTCCTGTGCACGCTCATCGGCATGGCGATCATCGCGATCGTCATCCTGGGTCAGACCAAAGAGAGCATGCGGGACCTGAGCGAAGTCGCGTTCGAGCGCTACCGCCTTGCGGCGGAAGCGAGCGAGGCGACGGCCAACGCTCACACCATGCTTATCCGCACCTTGTCGGTCGCCGCCAATGAATCCGACAAGAAGCGCGTCGCGGCGGATGTTCAATCGGTCTTCGCCGCAACGACCACCGCGCAGAGCGCACTCGAGGGACTGGAGCGCCATGTCGGCGCGGCTGATCCCGCGATGGCGCAGATCATGACCGCATTCAATGCCTATAAGGCCGCCGCCAAGCAGGTGCTTGACGTCGTTGTCGATGATCCCGCCACCGCCACTCTGTTGATGTCGGATGTCGAAACGGGTTTCGACAAGCTCGTAACGCACCTGCACGCGCTCAAGAGCAGCGCCGACAGGGCGCGGGCCGATACCGCCCGCGCGGCGCTCGCCGCCGCGTCGCATGCGGTGTGGCTCTTCGTGGCGATGCTCCTGGGCGCAACGCTGCTGTCGGTGCTGGTCTCTCTGCTGGTTTCACGCGCGATCACGCAGCCGATACAGCAGTTGACCCGCGATATGGAGAAGCTCGCGTCCGGCGATACCGATGTCACCACCGCGGCCACCGATCGGAAGGACGAGATCGGCTCCATGGCGCGCGCGGTCGAGGTGTTCAAGCGCAACGCGATCGAAGCCAAGCACCTCGACGCGGAGAAGCGGGCGGAGCAGGTCCGTAAGGAGCAGCGCCAGCGCGCCATCGAAACCTATATTCAGGGCTTCGAGAAATCGGTCGCTGCGGCCCTCGGCACCCTCGCCTCGGCGGCGACGGAAATGCGCATGACCTCTGAAAGCATGTCGCAGACCGCGCAGGGAGCCAGTCGCCAGGCAACCGCGGTCGCCGTTGCTGCCGAAGAAGCCTCGACGAATGTGCAGACCGTTGCCTCGGCCACCGAGGAGCTTTCTTCATCGGTGTCCGAGATCGGCCGCCAGGTCGGCCAGTCCACGAGGATTGCCGCTCAGGCGGTGGATGAAGCAGGCCGTACCAATGAGGCTGTCCACGGCCTGTCCGATGCCGCCCAGAAGATCGGCGACGTGGTGAAGCTGATCAGCGACATCGCCTCGCAGACCAATCTCCTGGCCCTCAATGCCACGATCGAGGCGGCACGCGCGGGCGAGGCGGGTAAGGGATTTGCCATCGTCGCCTCGGAGGTCAAGAGCCTCGCCAATCAGACCGCGAAGGCGACCGAGGAGATCGCGGCGCAGGTCGGCTCGATGCGCAGTGCCACCAGCGGCGCGGTGCAGGCGATTGAGAGAATCTCCGCGACGATCGGTTCGATCAGCGACATTGCCACGACCATTGCCGCCGCGGTCGAGCAGCAGGACGCCGCCACCCACCAGATCGCCCGCAACATCCAGGAAGCATCGGCCGGCACCGGCCAGGTCTCCGGCAACATCGCCGGCGTCAACCAGGCCGCGGCCGACACCGGCGCGGCGGCGAGCCACGTCCTCGCCTCGGCAGAGCAGCTCGGCCGCCAGGCCGAGATGCTGCGCACCGAGGTCGACTCGTTCCTCGCCAATATCCGCGCCGCCTGAACGGCCGGTCTGCCGGCGGCTCCCAACGTCAGCAGCGGGTCGCGGCACGAAACGGCGCCCACGTGCACGCCCGATCAGCCCGGGCAACCGCTGATGGGGCGCGCTCGTCCGTGAGGGGAATGAGCCGGCCCTGCAACTCTGGCGGCACCGGACGGGGCAATAGCACGCGCTGATCGGCGGTGCTAAGCTCTTCCAAGTCCCTCGCGTACATTTTATCGGTTAGGACGAATGGCACGGATCGGTCGCTCCGCAGCGAGGGGCCGCGTGACCGTCTGTCGCCTGCACCTCGCGCGTAGCGCGGCTGCTCGCCAGCCGGCGTGTGGCTCTGACGCAACCGCAGTCAGCGGGAGAGTTGCTTGGGGATCGTCCGCTTCGCCCTGAGGTTTCCGCACACCTTCTACGTGGTAGCGGCCCTCATTCTGTTTCTCGGGATCACCGCCGCGGTCAAGATGCCGACGGACATCTTCCCGGAGATCAACATTCCGGTGGTTTCGGTCATCTGGCAGTACACCGGACTCGACACGACCGAGATGGAACAGCGGATCACCACCTACAGCCAATACGCGATCAGCTCCAACGTCAACGGGATCAAGGATATCGAAGCCGAAACGGTGAACGGCATCTCGGTGCAGAAGATCTATTTCCAGCCGGACGTGGATCTCGATCTCGCGATCGCCCAGATTGTCGCCGGGACCAACGCGATCCGGGCCTTGCTGCCGAGCGGCATTCAGCCGCCCGTCATCGTCCAGTACAGCGCGTCGGCCGTCCCTGTCTTACAGGTCAGCCTCAGCTCGGACACGATGAGCGAGGCGCAGCTCTACGATTACGGGATCTACCGGCTGCGCCAAATGATCGCTCCGGTCCCCGGCGTCACCTTGCCGACGCCCGCGGGCGGAAAGGCTCGCCAGATCATGGTCGATATCGACCAGACCAAGCTGCTGGCGAAGGGGCTGACGCCGCTGCAGGTGGTGAATGCGGTCAACGCCCAGAACCTGACCCTGCCCGGGGGCGATGCGAAGATCGGCAAGACCGATTACACCGTCCGCACCAATGCGATGCCGCCGACCATCGAGGCGCTGAACGACATTCCGGTCAGCTATGCGAACGGCGCCACGGTGTTCCTCAGGGATATCGGCCATGTCCGGGACGGCAGCCTCGTGCAGCAGAACATCGTCCGGGCCGACGGCAAGCGGTCGGTTCTGCTCAGCATGATCAAGAACGGCAATGCCTCGACCCTGACGGTCGTCAACGGGGTCAAGGACGTGCTCGACGTCGCGCGGGCCGCGGCGCCCCGCGGCATGGTCATCAAATCGCTGTTCGACCAGTCGGTATTCGTCGTCTCGTCGGTGGTGGCCGTGCTGCGCGAAGGGGCGATCGCGGCCGGGCTCACGGCGCTGATGATTCTCCTCTTTCTCGGCTCCTGGCGGCCGACGGTCGTGGTGATGATCTCGATCCCGCTGGCGATGCTGAGCTCGCTCGTCGTGCTCTACTTCCTGGGCGAGACCATCAACACGATGACCTTGGGCGGCCTCGCGCTCGCGGTCGGCATTCTCGTCGACGATTCCACGGTGACGATCGAGAACACTTATCGCCTTCTCGACGAGGAGAAGATGCCGCTGCCGCGCGCGACCTTGCACGGCGCCGCCGAGATCGCCGTGCCGACCCTCGTCTCGACCCTGGCGATCAGCTGCGTCTCCACCTCGGTGATCTTCCTCAACGGGCCGGCGAAATATCTCTTCACGCCGCTCGGGCTCGCCGTCGTCTTCGCCATGCTCGCCTCCTACGGCCTGTCGCGGACCCTGACGCCGATCACCATCGGCCTTATGCTGAAGGGCCAGCAGCACGGCGGTGCCGCACCAACGGCGGGCAACGGGTTCTTCGCGCGCTTCCACGCCTCGTTCGAGCGCGGCTTCGAGCGGATGCGCGACGAATACTCGGCCTTGCTCACCCTGTTGCTGACCCGCCGCATCCTGGTTCCGCTCGTCGCGGCCATGGTGCTCGCCCTTGGCGGCGTGATGTTCGTCTTCGTCGGCCGCGATTTCTATCCGGCGATCGACGGCGGCATGATCCAGCTCCACGTCCGCGCGCCGCCCGGCACCCGCATCGAGGTGACCGAGCAGATCTTCCAGGCGGTCGAGGACAAGATTCGCGAAATCGTCCCGAAGAAGGACATCGACCTGATCGTCGACAACATCGGCGTCCCGGCGGTCTCGTACAACTGGGCGTTTGCCGACGGCACGACGATCGCCGTCAATGACGGGGTCATCATGGTGGCGCTCAAGGAGGGCCACGCGCCGACGGCGGGCTACGTCCGCAAATTGCGCCAGGCGCTGCCCGCGGCTTTCCCGGAGGATTTGTTCTATTTCCAGCCCGCCGACATGGCCACCCAGATCCTGAATTTCGGATTGACGGCGCAGATCGACGTGCGCACCGTCGGTTACGACCGGGTGAGAAATCTGCGTCTTGCCGAGGAGCTGCGCCGCCGCATCGCGGCCGTTCCGGGCATCGTCGACGCACACCTTCAGCAGGAGATCTACGCCCCGGATTTTTACGTCCAGGTCGACCGTGCGCGAGCCCTGCAGTTCGGCATTACGGCGAGCGACATCGGCAACAACGTCTCCGCGAGCCTGAGCTCGTCGAAGCAGGTCTCCCCGAACTTCTGGACCGATCCGACGAACGGGATCCCCTATTACATCGCCGTGCAGACGCCGCAATACCAGGTCAGCTCCCTCGCCGAGATCGGCAATACCCCGGTCAGCACCGGCCGCGCCCCGCCGACGCTGGAACCCGTGCCGGGCGAGCTGAGCAATGCGGCGACCTTCGTGCGCGATTCGGTGCCGGGCAGCGCCAATCAGGCCAACATCCAGCCGGTCTATGAGGTCTATGCCAGCGTCCAGGGGCGGGACCTCGGCAGCATCGCCACGGATATCAAGAGGATCACCACCGATCTGCGCAAACGGCTTTCGCCCGGCAACACGATCCAGGTGACCGGCCAGATCCAGAGCATGAACGAGGCGTTTGGCGACATGGCCATCGGGCTGTTGTTCGCCGCCGTCTTCGTCTACCTGCTGATGGTCGTGAACTACCAGACTTTCGGTGACCCCTTCGTCGTCATCCTGGCACTGCCCGCGACCTTCTGCGGCATCGTCACGATGCTCTACACCACCGGCACGACCCTGAGCGTCCCGTCGCTGATGGGCGCCATCATGGCGGTCGGCGTCGCCTCGGCGAACTCGATCCTTCTCGTCACCTTTGCCCGCGAGCAGCAGCTCGCCGGCGCGAAGGCCTTCGACGCCGCGATCGCGGCGGGGCGCACCCGCATTCGCCCGGTGCTGATGACCGCGACCGCAATGATCGTCGGCATGATCCCGATGGCGATCGGCGGCCCCGGCGAGGAGCAGAATGCCGCCCTCGCGCGCGCCGTCATCGGCGGCCTCCTGTTCGCGACCCCCACCACCCTCCTGGTGGTGCCCTACCTGTTCGCGCTGCTGCGCCGGGGCAATGACGGCAAAGAAGCGCATGGCGTATTCGAGGAGACCCCGGAATGAGCGAGCACGACAGTCCTCCGTCGCTCGAGGCGCCGCAGCCGCGCCGCGACCGCGGCGACGCCAAACCACCGCCGGGTGCGCCCACGAGGCCAGTCGGTCGCGGCAGCCGGCGGCTCGCCCTGGGCGTGCTCGTGCTGCTTGCCGGCGCGCTGACGCTCGGCATCGGGCGGCACTATGCGCAGCATCGGCAGGTCATCGCCGACGCCCGGCAGGAGGCGAATTTCGTCCCTTCCGTCCGGGTGGACACGGTGACGGCGCCGCCGGCCCATACGGTCGTGACCTTGCCCGGGACGACGCTCGCCTTCGAGCAGGCAAACATCTATGCCCGCGCCAGCGGCTATGTTGCCAAGCGCTATGTCGACATCGGCGACCACGTCAAGGCGGGGCAGCTCCTCGCGGAGATCGCCGCGCCCGAAGTCGAGGATCAGGTCGCCCAGTATCTCAACAGTTTGCAGCAGGCCCAGGCGCTGCTGCGCCAGAACGAAGCCAACCGGGCGCTGGCCGCGATCACCAACCGGCGCACCTCGATCCTCACCAGGGCCGGCACCGCATCGCAACAGCAGAGCGACAACGATCGCTACAATTTTGCCGCGCAGCAGCAGGCGACGGCGGCGGCGGAATTCAGTGCCGCGGCGACGCAGGCGCAGCTCAGGGTGACCAACCAGCAGAAGGTCTACCAGAAGGTCGTCGCTCCCTTCGACGGCACCATCTCGCAGCGGAATATCGATGTCGGCAGCCTGATCACCGCCGACGCCACGAGCGGGACCGCAATGTTCGCGGAGGTGCACAGCGATGTGATCCGCGTCTGGGTGTACGTGCCGCAGGACAGCGCCTTTGGCGTGAGCCCCGGCGTCGACGCCGTCATTCGCGTGCCGGCGATGCCCAACCTCACCTTCCACGGCAAGGTGACGCGGATCGCCAACGCCCTTCAACCGGGCACCCGCACCTTGCTGACCGAGATCGATGTCCCCAATCCCGACGGCGCGCTGACGCCGGGGGTCTATTGCATGGTGGACATGGCGATTCCCCGCACATCGCCGGCGCTGCTCGTGCCCGCCTCGGCCATCATCTTCAATCAGAACGGCATGCAGGTCGCGGTGGTCGCGAACGGCGTCGCGCATCTGCGCAAGATTGCGATCACCACCGATTACGGCACCGAGGTCGAGGTCAGCCAGGGCGTCAAGGCCGGCGACGAGGTCGTCCTGCAACCGCCGGTCAATCTCGCCGACGGACAGAAAGTTCATGTCCAACCGGGCCCGCCAACGCCGTGAAGACGTTGTCAGTTGTCAGTCTCAGCTATCAGCCGAAACTGACCACTGATAACTGACGACTGATAACTGCGGCGCGCCTCATGGCGCGACGCCGTAGAACTCCGCCGCATCCTCGCGCAGCTGATGGCGCGAGCCCGCCCGCAGATACATCATGTGGCCGCCGGGATAGAGCTTCAGGGTAACGCGCTCGGCGACGAGCTTTGCCGGCAGGTGGTCGATGACGTAGCGGCTCATCATGTAGGGCGTGGTGAGGTCGGTCATGCCGTGCGCCACCAGCAGCTTGAGGTGCGGCGCCAGGGAGAGCGCATGGGCGAGCGCCTCGCCGGCGCCGATGTCGCGGCGACCCTCATTGCCGTCGTGCCATTGCCAGTGGTGGTTGACCTCGTCGCTCAGCAGGCGATAGCCGAGGTCGGTGCGGAAGCCGAGCTCGTTGCGCGCATAGGCGGTGAAGGCGCGGGTGAAGGGCGCGATCGTCCCTTGGAGGATCGGGTCCTCCGTCGGATTGGGGTTGCCGGGATCGGGATCGGGCGCGGCGACGGTGCCGTCATAGCGGCTCAAAATCTCGCCCTCGTCTCGGTCCCGCTCCTTGACGTAGATGGCGGGCGGCACGCGCCCCGCCCAGCGCGCGACGATAGGCTCGCCGACGCCGATCATCTCTGCGATATGGGCATAGAAATCCTTCGGCCGGTTTGCGAGCGGCGCGGCAAGGCCGGTGAGGTAGTCGCCCAGGGCGAAGCGCTCGGCATCGGCGAGCGCCGCGGGTGTCGGCGCCTGGTGCGCCGCCATTGCCACCGCCGCATAGGAAGGAAGGCGCAGCGCCGCCGACAGCACCTCGAAGCGGTCGCCTTCCATCAGCTCGAATTCGAGCACCGGCGAGATCATCATCGCGCCGGCGACGGGGACGCCCTCCTGCTGCGG
>DASQSR010000285.1:0-3004 GCA_035642295.1 Allostellaceae bacterium
CGCGCCGCCCAGCACCACCGGCGTCACGCCGCGCGCGGCGGCGAGCGCGGCGAGCGCGGCGAAGCGCTCGACCGGCCAGCGCTTCCTCGGTCGATGCGCCGAGCCGCCGGGCACGAGCAGCAGCAGCCGCTCGGGCAGGCGAAGATGGGCGATGTCCACCCCCGCCCAGGCGAGGTCGGGCGGCGGCACCTCGGCGATGCCGGCTACGCGCAGCTGGTCCGCCTGGCGCTCGAGCGTGTGCATGAGATCGCGGCGCGGATCGGCATGCGGCAGCGAGGCGCCGCGCGCGATGCCCGACCAGTCCGGCCGGCCCATGAGGCGATAGTAGAAGCTCGAGCGGTCGGAGGTCTGGAGATCGTAGACGCGGTCGAAGCGGTCGCGGCGCAGCATGCGCGTCAAGCGCCACCAGCCGCCGAGATCGAAGGCGCCCGGCCGCTCGTCGATCAGCACCCGGTCGAAATAAGGCGCGGCGCGCGCCAGCTCGGCAAAGGGCGCGGTGGTGAGAAGCGTGATCTCATCGCCCCGGTGATGGCGGCGGATGGCGGCGGCCGGCGCCATCGC
Organism: Allostellaceae bacterium; assembly: GCA_035642295.1. Classification (GTDB taxonomy): domain Bacteria; phylum Pseudomonadota; class Alphaproteobacteria; order ATCC43930; family CGMCC-115725; genus DAHUYF01. The sequence goes on from DASQSR010000285.1 coordinate 562, forward strand.
CTGGACAAAATCGCCGAGCGCGCCGAGCTTGATGACGAGGATGCGCATCGGCGCGTCAGCGCGCCCGCTCACTCATTGCGCCGCCACCGGTCCTTCCGCCGCCGCCGGGAACAGGATCTCCTCGTAGACGGCGAGGGTGCGCGTGGTCATGACTTCGGTCGTGAAGTGCGAGCGCATATGCGCGATCGAGCGCCGCGCCAGCGCCAGGCGCTCTTCCGGCGCGAACGCCAGGGCGCCGGCGAGCGCGCGGGCGAGCGCGTCGGGATCGTCGGGCGGCACCAGCCAGCCGGTCTCGCCGTCGAGCAGGATCTCGCGCGCGCCGCCGTGATCGGTGGCGATGACCGGCCGGCCCATCGCCTGCGCCTCGGCGATGACGCGGCCGAAGCCTTCGGGGCGCGTCGAGGCCGAGACGACGACATCGGCGAGCATGTAGGCGGCCGGCATGTCGCGGCAATCCTCGATCACCTGGAAGAGGCCGCCGAGGCCGCGCCGCGCAATGGTGTCGAGCAGCTGCTGGCGATAGCGGCCGTCGCCGGCGCCGACGAGCAGGCAGCGCAGGTCGCGCCGCTCGAGCCGCCCCATCGCTTCGACGAGGACGAGCTGGCCCTTCCAGCGCGTCAGGCGCCCGGGCAGCATCACCACCTGCACCCCGTCGGGAAGCTGCCATTCCCGCGCCAGGCGGATCACCCGCTCGGCGCTCACCCGCTCGAAATCGAAGCGGTTGAAGTCGACGCCGCGCTCGATGATGCGCAGCTTCTCGCCGGGGACGCCGTAGACGCGCATGGCGTGAGCGGCGACGAAGCGGGAGATGGCGATGACGCGCTCGCCTTCGGCCATCACGCGGTTGTAGCGGCGCTTCAGCCAGGTCTCGTCGCCATAGGCGTTGTGGAAGGTGGTGACGAAGTGGCAGCCGGTGCGGCGCGCGGCGCCGAGCGCGCTCCAGGCGGGCGCGCGGCTGCGCGCGTGAATGATGTCGATGTGCTCGCGGCGGATGAGGTGCGCCAGGCGATCGACATTGCGGCGCATGGTGACGGGATTCTTGGAGGCGAGCGGCAGCTCGACATGGCGGGCGCCGGCGCGCTCGATCTCGCGCACCATCGGCCCGCCTTCGGACGCCACCACCGCCTTCCAGCCGGCAGCGACGAGCGCCGCCGCGACTTCGACGGTGCCGCGCTCGACCCCGCCGGTGACCAGCCGCGGCAGCACCTGAAGCACCGCCGGCGGGCGGGTTCCCGCCGGCGCGGCGCCAGTGCTAGTCTCGGACTCGATCATCATGAAGCGGATGCGACGCGATGAGCCTGTTGTCGACGCCGAGCCAAAGCGAGCCCGCGCCGAGTATTCTAACACGCGAAGACGGCGCGACAATCGCCTACCATCGCCACGCCGGCAAAACGCCGGGCGTCGTCTTCCTCGGCGGCTTCATGTCGGACATGACCGGCACCAAAGCGCGCCGACTCGACGCCTTCTGCCGCGCGCGCGGCCAGTCCTTCCTGCGCTTCGACTACTTCGCGCATGGCGCCTCGTCGGGCGATTTCGCCGCGGCCACGGTCGGGCGCTGGCGCGACGATGCGCTCGCGGTGCTCGACCGGCTGACGGAAGGACCGCAGCTCCTGGTGGGCTCCAGCATCGGCGGCTGGATCATGCTGCTGGCGGCGCTGGCGCGGCCGCAGCGGGTCCACGCGCTGGTCGGCATCGCCGCCGCGCCCGATGCGACCGAAGCGCTGATGTGGGCGCGCTTCTCGCCCGAGCAGCGCGCGCGCCTGCTCAGCGAGGGCGCGGTGCGGCTCCCTTCCGCCTACGACCCCAAGGGCTACCTCTTCACCCGCACGCTGATCGAGGAAGGCAGGCGCCATCTGCTGATGGCGGGGCCGATCGCCCTGAACTGCCCGGTGCGGCTGCTGCACGGCATGCAGGATCCGGACGTGCCGTGGCAGACGAGCCTCGCGCTTGCCGAGAAGCTCGCGAGCGCCGATGTCGAGGTGATGCTGATCAAGGACGGCGACCATCGCCTCTCGACCGAGGGCGACCTCGCGCGGCTCGAGCGGGCGATCGCGGCGCTGCTGTAGAGCTTTCCCCGGGGGAGCAAGGTGATTCACTGGTGTACAACAGTGACTCTGCTTTTCGGGTGATTCAGGGAATCACTCGGCAAAGCTATCGGCTGTCAGCCGTCAGCTTTCTCAACGCGATGCGGAGGGTTCTTGGCGCCGAGGCTAGCCCGCACGGAGCGGCTCCCGCGATTGCTGCGCAATCGCTGCCGCCGCGGCGGACGAACGCGCGGGGCGCGTTCGCCTCGGCTCAGGTGCCCGAGGCTTGGCGCAGCAGCGCCGCGAGGCCGTCGCGGTAGCCGGGATAGAGGAGGCGCACGCCGAGCGCCTCCTTGATGCGGCGATTGCTGACGCGCTTGTTGTCGTCGTAGAAGCTGCGCGCCATCGGCGTGAGCCCG
>DASQSR010000286.1:0-3292 GCA_035642295.1 Allostellaceae bacterium
AGGCTTCGCCCAAAGCCTCGCCGAAGCAGCGACGCGCTTTGTCATCGCATCGCCCTCGGTCGGCACCATCCTGGTCGGCATGGCGACGCCGCAGCAATTCGACGCGGCGCTCGCCGCGGTCGAGAAAGGCCCGCTGCCCGAAGCGGCGCTGCGGCGTGTCGCTACGCTGCAACAGGGCTTTGCCGGCGAGCCGCGCTGATGATCGAGCGCGTGCTGCAAGGTTATGCTGCAGCGGCGGGCGATCTGATCGCGCGTTTCGAAGAGGTTTCGCCCGACCAGCTCTATGCTCCCGTCGCCGATCTTCTGCCGTCCGCGGCATCGAAGATCGCAGACATCGGGGCGGGCACGGGCCGCGACGCCGCATGGCTCGCGGAGCAGGGACACGACGTCGTTGCGGTCGAGCCCGTCGACGAGCTTCGGCAGGCAGGCATGGCGCTTCACAAATCGCAGAGGATCGAGTGGTGCAACGACCGGCTTCCTCGTCTGCGCGATCTCGGCAGCCGGGAGTCTTCTTTCGATCGTGTCCTCTTATCGGCCGTCTGGCAGCATCTCGACGATGAGGAGCGTTGCATTGCGCTGCGCACCCTCGCCGACCTGACGGCACCCGGCGGCATGTTGATCCTGTCGCTTCGCCACGGCCCAGGCGCATCGAGCCGACCGGTCTACGAGGCGCGGCCCAAGGACACGATCAGGGCAGCACGGCATGCGGGCTTCGAACTGATCCGGGAACGGCAAGCTCCGTCTCTGCAGGCGGCAAATCGGGCCGCCGGCGTCCGTTGGACCTGGCTCGCGTTCGGTTTGCCCTGACGGGGTCCGAGGTTTCGATGGGGTTCGAGATACCTGAAGCGGCAGCGCGCACCGACGCGCTGCTGCGGCTGGCGCAGGCCCAAGGAGCCGCGCCGCGGCCATCCGCGGTCGCCCACTGGGTTTCCTATGGCGGCGGCGCGGCGATCCTGCTGGCGATCGGGCTGCTCGTGGTCGCCGGCGGATTTGGCTATGCCGGCACACGGCTGCGCGCCCCGCTCGAGGTCACGCGGCCGGGACGCACCGTCGCCGCGTTCATGGTCGCGATCTGGCTGCTGGCGATCTACAGCGTCATCGTCGCCACGCACGTCTATGGACTGCAAGTGAGGGCAGCCTATCCACACTTCGCCGCGCTCCGCGTGAAAGTCGGGACCTCCGTCGATGCGCTGGTGACCTTCTTCGTCATTCTCTATCTCACGCGGCGCTGGGGCTGGAAGGTCGCGCTGGCCAGCGCCGTCATCGGGACCGCCGCCGCGCCGATGATCTTCGAGCTTCCCTTCGATCTGATCGTCATGACGCGGACCAATCCGCCGCTTCCGACTTATCCGATGCTCTATCGGCAGCTTTTCTTTCTGCCGTTGTTCCTGACCGAGCTCGCAACGCTGTCGCTGCTGACGTTGCTGCCGTCGATGCGGGTGACCGCGTACGCCGCTTACGCGGTCGCAGGAATGTTCGTGGTCTTCGCCGTCTGGGCTGCGTTCGGGTTCGCCTTTCCCGCGGAACCGCTGCCGCTGGCGCTGAACGTCATCTCGAAGATCCTGTGCTTCGTCGCGGCGATCATGCTGTTTGCCTGGCGGACGGACGGGGAAGCGTCGGGGCGATCGCCTATGGATTCACCACAGAGACAGTGAGGCGGTGAGGAGAAGGATTGGCGCGCTTCGCGCGCCGTGAATGTTCTCACTGCCTTACCGCCTCCGTGGTGGCAATATTTCCCCGCCGCGGCTGACGTGGGACAGACCCTGTCGTTCCTGCTAAGCTCCTCACGAAACGGCGCGGCAGGACCGCGCGGGGCGGCCCCGGCTCGGGTAACGCCGAACAAACCACGGGGAGCGAAATGCCGAACTATGTCTATGCGGGTGCGGCGCCGTGGATCGCCGCGAGCGCAGGCGCCGATACGGGCGGGCTCTTCCGCCTCGATCCCGACAGCGGCAGCTGGGAGCGGCTGGGCACGGGACTGCCCGCGAAGGTCGAAGCACGCACCATTGCGATCGCGTCGCGATCCCCCGAAACCGTTTATGTCGGGACCCAGGACGGCCCCTATCGCAGCCGCGACGGCGGTGGCACCTGGCAGAAGCTGCCGCTTCCGGGCGAAAAGCAATTGGTGTGGTCGATCCTGCTCGAAGCCGCGGCGCCCGAGATGATCTATCTCGGCACCGAAGAGACGACGATGTATCGCTCGCGCGACGGCGGCGAGAGCTGGACGGAGCTGACGCCGCCCGAGCCCAAGGGCATGGTGAGGATGAGCTTTCCCTGCCGCGTCATCCGCCTGGCGCAGGACCCGAGCGATCCGCGCCGGCTCTATACCGGGCTCGAGGTGGGCGGCGTTCTGGCGAGCCGCGATGGCGGCGACAGCTGGCGCGGCTGCAACGAGGGGCTGCTCGAATTCACCAAGGAGCCGCGCCTCCGGAGCCGCATCGTCAGCGACACCGAGACCGAGGGCATGATGGATTCGCACGCTCTGGCGGTGAGCTCCGCCGCGCCCGGCACGGTGTTCCTGGCGACCCGCATGGGCCTCTTCCGCAGCGGCAATGGCGGCACGAGCTGGCAGGAGATGGGCATCGGCCGTTTCTCGCCGCTGACCTATGCGCGCGACGTCAAGGTCTCGCAGCACGATCCCCGCACGCTCTATGCCGCGCTCAGCGTCGCCGCGGTCAGCGACGAGGGCTCGCTTTATCGCAGCCGCGATCTCGGCGAGACCTGGCAGCGCTTCGACCATGGCGTCGAAATGAAAAGCACGCTGATGGTCATCGCCGAGAGCGCGCGCGACCCCAACCGCGTCTATTGCGCAACCCGGCGCGGCCAGGTCTTCGGCACCGAGGATGGCGGCAAGAGCTGGCGCGAATACCCGCTGCCGGCCGGCGTCGAAGGCGTCTACGGCCTCGCCGCGGCGTGAGGCAGGGGGCCGTGCCTCAGTTCGCTCGCAAGTATCACCACGGAGGGCACGGAGAAGGCTTGAAGGAGATAAGGAGATGCGAGGGATAGGGGGATCTGGGTGAAGGCGCCTTCGGCTCCATGATCCTTATCCCCACATCGCCCTTCATCACCCTATCTCCCGATCCATTCGCGTCGGCTGCACGGCAAAGCCGGATGGGCGCGTCTACGGCCTCGCCGCGGCGTGAGGCGGCGAGTGCGCGGCCTGATCTTCGGTCGGAAGAAGCACCACAGAGGCACCGAGGCACGGGAGGTTTAAAGGGGGATAAGGAGATGCAGGGGATTGGGAGATTTGGATAAGGGCGCCTTCGGCGCCATGATCCTTATCCCCATATCC
>DASQSR010000287.1:0-2000 GCA_035642295.1 Allostellaceae bacterium
GCATCGGGATGTTGTCGGACGGGAGGATATTGAGCCCGCGCCCGGTCAGGGTCATGTCGGGAAAGAACGTATCGCCGGTCCAGAGCGCCACCCGCTCGAAGAGATTCATCGTATCGCGACCCCACACCGCGGGCGCGACGAGAATGATAGCGTCGCAATCGGGCTTCGGCGCGCGGGCGAGCCCGCTCACCGCGGCCGCCACCACCGCGCCGCCCATGCTCTCGCCAAGGCAGTAGAGGGGGACGCCGGGATAACGCGCGCGCAACAGCCGGCTCCCCGTGGTGAGGTCGTCGGCGAGCTGCCAGGTGCCCGGCCAGCGCCCGCGCATCGGCGCCGCGCCAAAGCCGCGCTGGTCATAGGCGTAGGTGGCGATGCCGTCCCGCGCCCAGGCCGTGGCCGGCATGGCGAAGGCGTTGGAGTAGTCGTCGAAGCCGTGGAGCGCCAGGATCACGGCCCGCGGCTTCCCTGCCGGCAGCCAGGTGCGCAGCGGCAGCTTCGCGCCATCGGCGGCGACCAGCACCTTCCCGGTGAGCGACGGGCTCAGCGGCGGCCCTGCCGGCGGCACGGCATTGCCGATCGCCGCCGGGCCGGCGAGGTGCCCGGTGCCCTGGCCGGCACAAGCGGCGAGCAGCAGCACCAGGAGAAGGGCGGCGTACCGGCGCATCAGCCGACTCTGCCCGCGTGGCGCGTCAGCCGCAAGAAAACTTCCTCGAGATCGGTCTCCTCGGTGGCGAGGTCGCGGATCGCCAGGCCGGCGTCGCGGATGGCTGCCAGCACCGGGTCGAGCCGCGTCCGGCTCGGCCCATAGCGGAAGAAGAGCTTTCCCGGCGCGGCCAAGGTGAGGCCGAGGCGCGCCAGCGCCGGCGGCAGCGCCGTCACCGGCTCGGTCAGCAGGACGATCAGGGTCTTGTCGTCGATCCCCCGCACCAACGCGGCGGTGGTGTCGCAAGCGATGACTTTGCCGTGATCGATGATGGCGATGCGGTCGCAGAGCTCCTCCGCCTCGTCGAGGTAGTGCGTCGTCAGCAGGATGGTGGTGCCGGCGCGGTTCATCGCCCGTACCTGCGCCCAGAGCTGCTGGCGCAGCTCGACATCGACGCCGGCGGTGGGCTCGTCCAGCACCAGCACCGGTGGCGAATGCACCATCGCCTTCGCCACCATCAGCCGCCGGCGCATCCCGCCCGACAGCGTCCGCGCATAGGCATCCGCCTTGTCGGCAAGCCCGAGCAGCGCCAGGATCTCCTCGGTGCGGCGCTCCTTCCGGGGGACGCCATAAAGCCCCGCCTGCAGCTCCATCATCTCGCGCGGGGTGAAGAACGCGTCGACGTTGAGCTCCTGCGGCACGACGCCGATCGCGGCGCGCGCCTGGCGCGGTTCGGCGTCGATGTCGATGCCCCAGACGGCGGCGCGCCCGGCGGTCTTGATGACGAGGCCGGCGAGGATGTTGATGAGCGTCGACTTGCCGGCGCCATTCGGCCCCAGCAGGCCGAAGATCGAGCCGCGCGGAATGGCGAGATCGACGCCGTCGAGCGCCGTCTTCGGCTTCATCCGCCCGCTGCCGGCGTAGGTCTTGGTGAGGCTTCGAAGCTCGACGGCGAGGTCGGGCGGAGGCGGGAGTGTCGTGTTCATTGATTGTGCCGCGGCAATGCGTATCATCCGACCGCCCGGTGCTGCAAGGGCAGGGTTGGAATTGCAGCCTCTCGCGCCCCATTTCTAGCCGAGCGAAACCACTTCCATGCAACCTTTCGAAATCATCGAAGTCGACGACACGGTGGTCGCCTGCAATGGCGGCGGCGGCCCGCTCGGCCATCCCCGCGTCTACCTCAATCTCGGCCCGAAGGGCTCGATCGAGTGCCCCTATTGCTCGCGCCTCTATGTCCGACGCGGCCATGCGACGCCGCCGCATCTGCCACAGACGCCGGGAGCGCCGGGGCCCAATCCCAAGCCGTGAGCCAAAAGCTCCGCAACGTCTATCTCGTCGACGGCTCCGGCTACATCTT
>DASQSR010000288.1:0-17679 GCA_035642295.1 Allostellaceae bacterium
AGGCCCGGCGGTCGGGGGAGGGCCGCGGGCCGTGTGCCGCGGCGGCGGGGACAGGGCCGACGCGGCGGTGATCGAGACGAGGCGCCGGCTGATTGCGGCGCCGATACCCATGGGATAGGCGCCGACCCGCCGGGTCATCCCCCCGGCTTGCGCCGATTTTAATCCGGGTTAATCCGGGCTATCGCCCGGGAGCTACCGCCCGGGATGGGCCGCTTTCCACACGGGAAGATAGTCGTAGGTGGGATAGAAATCGGTGCGGTAGGCGCCCCAGCCTTTTTCCTCGATGACGCGGTTGACTTCGCGCAGCCGCGCCGGCGGCACGCGCAGCGTCACCACCTGGCCGATGCCCATCATCACGTACCACGACACGATCTCGATTCCCGGCGGCGGGAAGCTCTGATCGAACCCGGTCTCCTTGAGATGCTGCTGGATCTGGCCGAGCGTCTTCGATTGATCGTGACGCAGAAAAATGGTGAGCATGAAGGTTTGCTGCGCGGCGGAAGGCCCGGCCGAAGGCTGCGGCGCGGCGGGCCCGGCGGCGAGCATCAGCGCGCCGAGACCGAACGCGGCGAGACGGCGAATGCGTGTCATCGGCCCTCCTCTCGGATGTCTGCTGCAGCCGAGCTTAGAGGGGCGCGCGCGCCGCTGCCTATCGCTCGGCTAGCGCCGTCCGAATCCAACCAGCGCCGTGAGCGCGCCGCCGACAAGCGCAACGATGCCGACGATGATGTAGACCATCGTGTCCTGGGTGTAGCGGCCGGTCAGCGCCTGCGACGCCTGGTCGACCAGCGAATGGGATCCGTTGACGCCGAAGTAGAGCAACACCGCGCCGACAATGGCGACGATGATGCCGATGACGCGAATACCGCTCATGCGACAGCTCTCCCGTTTGCCAACCAAGGCAAACAGTGACGCTGTCGCGCGCGTTCCGCGCGCCGTGCCGGATGCTAGTCGGTGTGGCGGTCGCCGCAGACGCCCGATCCGCGCCACTCGCGGCGCTCGATCGGGCTCGCTTTCGGTCTACGCTCGAGCACCTCCTGGTCGTCACGACCTGTGTCGCGCGCCTCGATGGTGCTGTTGGGTTCGCGCTGCTCCGCCGGCCGTCGCTTGCCCGTGCGATCGTCGTTCATCTGCGTTCCTCCTGTCGCGCTTCGTACGCGATTTCGCGCTTTGGTCCTGTCGATCCCAGCAGGCGGCGCCGGGATCGCGGCTCGCCGCGCATACTCAGAGGTAAGATCGCGGCTGCGCGATTAACAGAGTATTAAGCGCAGCGGGCTTTCTGTGCAATGACCCGTTCAGGGGAGGCCGACCGCACCGGCGAGCAGCGCCTCGGAAAGATCGGTGCCGGCGAGATCGGCGCCGGTCAGGTTGGCGGCGAAGAGGTCGGCGCCGCGCACCACCGCGCGCGACAGGTTGGCGCCGCGCAGATCGACGTGCCGCGCCTCGACGCGCTCGAGCAGGCTGACGATGAAGCGGCCGCCGGGCAGCACCAGCGGTCCCAGGTTGGCATCGCGCAGATCGGCATTGGTGAGTCGCGCCGCCGTCAGGTTGACGCCGCGCAGATCGGCGCGCGTCAGGCGCGACGAGCGGAAATCCGCGCCTTCGAGTTGCGCCGCCTGCAAGGCAGTGCCGTCGAGCGTCAAGCCGAAGAAGATGGCGCCGCGAGCGCGCAGCGCCGACAGGCACTGGCCCGAGAGCGAGGGCAGGCGGCGGAGATCATAGCCGCTCAAATCGAGCGGCTCGCCTTCGGCGCCTTGTGTCGCCGCCCAGCGCTCATGGCGCTGCAGCAGTGTCTCGATCGGCGCGCCGAGATCGGCAAGCTCGCGGCCGGCCGCCTTTTCCGAGAGCACGCCCGAGAAATCCGCGCCGTCGATCTCGGTGTTGTGGAAAATCGCGTCGGTGAGAATGGCGTTGCGCAGGCTGGCGCCCTGCAGATTGGCGCCGGAGAGGTCGGCGCCTTCGAGATTGGCGCCGTTCAGTGTCGCATCGTGGAGGTCGGCGCGTACCAGCTTGCAGCGCCGCATCACCGCATCGGTGAAATCGGTATGCGCCGCGATCGCGCCCGAGATGCGCGCCTGCGACAGGTCGGCATTGACGAGGCGCGCGCCTTCGAGGTCGGAGGAAGCAGCGTTGGCGATGGCGACCTCCTCGATCACGCCGATGCGCAGGCGATGGCCGATCCGGCCGTCGCGCAGATCGGCGTCGAAGAGATCGGCGCCTTCGAGGTTGGCGCCGCGCAGCACCGCGCCGCGGAGATCGGCGCGCGTCAGCACGGCGCCGCGCAGATCGGCGCGCGTCAGGTTGCTGGCGAACATGGTGGCATTGGCGAGATTGACGCCGGCGAGCCGGGCCGCCGGCAGGAATGCGGCGGTGAGATCGGCGTCGTTGAGCCGGCGCCCGGCGAGATCGAGGCCGGAGAGGTCGCGATAGGCAAGCAGCGCGCGCTGGCCGCCGAGGCGCGCGGAGAGATACATGTCGTGCCGGCGCACGACCTCGTCGAGCTCGGCTTGCGAGATCGGAAGGCGCGGGCGGGCGATCTGCCGGGACTCGGTCGCCATGGCCGGCGAACCATTGCAGAGCCGCGCTTAACAGCCGCTTAAGTCAAGGCGAACGCGCGCCGCGCGTTCGTCCGCGGCGGCGACAGCGATTGCGGAGCAATCGCGGGAGCCGCACCCCTCCAGCTAGCCTCCGCTACGCCGCCTCGTCGCGGGCTTCGCGGAACTGGTCGAGCCAGGGGCCGATCCAGTCGAGGGCCACTTCCTCCGGCATGGTGCCGGCGCTGGCATCGTGCAGCATGATCTCGCCGATGCGCCGTGCGCCCAGCGATTGCAGCAGTGCGTCGAAGCGCTTGCCGCCGAAGCAGAAGGTCTGGGCATAGGTGCGGTCGCCCAGCGCGATGACGCCGTAGGCGACGCGCGCAAGGTCGGGCTTCTTCTGCTCGAGATCGGCGAAGAGCGCCTGCGCGTTGTCGGGAACGTCGCCCTGGCCGTAGGTCGAGGTGCAGATGAGGAACGCGCCGCCGGGCGCAAGCACCCCGGCGTCAAGCCCGTCCGTGGCGCGGACCTCGACGGCAAGCCCTTGCGCTTTCACCCAATCGCCAACCTCGTCGGCGACCAGCTGCGCCGTGCCGGTCATCGTCCCTACCAGGATGGTCAGTTGCTGCTCCACCCGCGCCTCCTCGCGCGCCGGGGCTGGACGGCCCGGCTGAAACGAATATAATGCATGTTCTGGTATTGGCAAGCATTATAATACATGTCGACGGAACCGACCGGCAGAAGGATGCAGGCGAGGACCCCGGCGGCGGCGGCTCCCGGTGCGGCGCCGCGCGAGGGCCAAGCGGGCGAGGAGGAGTATCTTCGCCTGCTGGGCGACCGCATCCGCGAAGCGCGGGCGCGACGCGGCATGACGCGCAAGATCCTGGCGCGGGATTCCAGTGTCTCCGAGCGTTACCTGGCGCAGCTCGAGACCGGGCACGGCAACATCTCGATCGCGCTGCTGCGCCAGATCGCCCATGCCATGGGGCTTCCCCTGGGCGAGCTGGTGCGCGAGGAGCCGGACCGGCCGGTCGAGCTCACCTTGCTGATCCAGACCCTGAGCCGGCTTCCGCCCAAGGATCTGGCGCAGGCGAGGAAGCTCCTCGTCGAGTCCTTCGGCGCCGCGGTGGCGAGCGAGCGGCGCCACCGCATCGCGCTCATCGGGCTGCGGGGCGCCGGCAAATCGACCCTGGGCGCGATGCTGGCGAAGGCGCTCGGCGTGCCGTTCATCGAGCTCGACCGCGAGATCGAGCGCGACAGCGGCACCCGTCTCGCCGAGGTCTTCGACCTCTACGGCCAGGCCGCCTATCGCCGCTATGAGCGCCGCGCCCTTGAAAGCGTGATCGAGCGCTATGACCGCGCCGTCATCGCCACCGGCGGCAGCATCGTCTCCGAGCCCGCGACTTTCGATCTGCTGCTTTCGGCCTGCTACACGGTCTGGCTCACCGCCGCGCCCGAGGAGCATATGAGCCGCGTCGTCGCGCAAGGCGACACGCGGCCGATGGCCGAGAACGAGCAGGCGATGGAGGATCTCCGCCGCATCCTCGCCGGCCGCAACGCGCTCTATGCCAAGGCCGATGCGAAGATCGACACCGCCGGCAAGACGGTCGAGCAGAGCTTCGCGGAGCTGAAAGCGGCGGTGGCGGGGTAGGGCGGCCTAATGGCCGTTTCCATCGCTCCGCGACGGCACGTCGATCCGCACGGTGGCGAAGGCTGGAAAGCTTTTCAGCACGGGATGCCGCAGGCCGAATCCGTCGCTGACTGTCGACGCCGGCGGATCGCATAGCCCGCTTTCATAGTGCGCCGGGAGCGGTCCGATCTGGAAGCTGATGAATTCCACGGGATCGCAGTGCAGCACTTCTGTGTCGGAGCGGAATTTGAAATAGGCGTAGAGGCCGTCGATCATGCCCGTCACGAAAATGCGGCGATGGTTGTCTCCGACCGAGACCGACATCTCACCACGACAAATCTTGCCATCTTCGCACTTCATGTGTGCCGGGATGCTCTCGCTTCCGCCCACCTGCCTGACCGTCACCCAATACGAAGTAGAGTCGGCCGATTGCGAATGGGCGCTCCCCGCCGACGTCGCGACCGCGAAAAGGGTCCACCGCATGCACCGAAGCAGCCCTCGCAGGAGCCTGCGCTTGCCCACGCTTGACAGTCCTCATTTTGCCAACGTGCTTTCGCTTTTTGAGCACGTTGCTTCGCGAAGATGGCTTTTTTTGGCGAGCCAATACCTGCGCGGTGGCGTCGTGAGCCGCGCTGAGCGGCTGCGACCGCTTCCGGCTCCGGCGCGTTGATATCCGGGGGGGCGAGCCTCCCCTCTGGGCAGAGGCCCGCGACCGAAAGTTGCCGCTCTGTGCATCATACTGCTTGACCTAATATCGACATGCATTATAGTGCCGATAACGAAGGGCGGAGGCGCTATGATCACGTTCGACACGCATCCCGAGCGCTACAAGCATTGGCGGCTCGAGATCGATGGGGCGTTGGCGCGCCTCGTCCTCGATGTCGCCGAGGATGGCGGGATCAAGCCGGGTTACAAGCTGAAGCTCAATTCCTACGACCTCGGCGTCGATATCGAGCTGCACGACGCGCTGAACCGCATCCGCTTCGAGCATCCGCAGGTCAAATGCGTGGTGCTGACCAGCGGCAAGGAACGCATGTTCTGCGCCGGCGCCAACATCTACATGCTCGGCAGCTCGCCGCACGCGTGGAAGGTCAATTTCTGCAAATTCACCAACGAGACGCGCAACGGCATCGAGGACTCGAGCCGCAGCACCGGGCTCAAATTCCTCGCCGCGCTCAACGGCACCTGCGCCGGCGGCGGCTATGAGGTGGCGCTGGCGTGCGACGAGATCGTCATGGTCGATGATCGCTCCTCGACGGTGAGCCTGCCGGAAGTGCCGCTGCTCGGCGTGCTCCCCGGCACCGGCGGCCTGACGCGGCTCGTCGACAAGCGCAAGGTGCGGCGCGACCTCGCCGATGTCTTCTGCACCACGGCCGAAGGCGTGCGCGCCGACCGCGCCAAGCAGTGGAAGCTGGTCGATGACGCGGCGCCGCCTGCCGCCTTCGCCGCGCTGGTGGAGAAGCACGCCCGCGCGCTGGCCGCGGCGAGCCGCCGCCCGGAAGGCGCGAAGGGCGTGACGCTCCCGCCGCTCGAGCGCCGCATCGACGATAGCGGCTATCACTATCGCTGGGTCGATGTCGCGTTCGACCGCGAGCGGCGCCTGGCGACGCTCACCGTCACCGGCCCCGCCGAAGGCGGCCCGCAAAGCGCGACCGAGATCGAAGCGGTCGGCGCCGGCTGGTGGCCGCTCGCCATGGCGCGCGAGCTCGACGACGCCATCCTGATGCTGCGCGTCAACGAGCTCGAGCTCGGGGCGCTGCTGCTGAAGACGCGCGGCTCGGTCGCGGCGCTGTTCGCCAGCGACGCGGCGATGCTGGCGAACGACGAGAACTGGTTCGTGCGCGAGACCCTGGCGTTCCTGCGCCGCACGCTGGCCCGGCTCGACGTCTCCTCGCGCAGCCTCTTCGCGATCATCGACCAGGGCTCGTGCTTTGCCGGCACCTTGCTCGAGCTCGCTCTCGCCGCCGACCGCTCCTACATGCTGACGCTCGAGGAAGGCGACAATAACGCACCGCGTATCGCCCTTTCGGCGGCGAATTTCGGCGCCTTCCCGATGGTCAACGGCCTGTCGCGGCTGGCGACGCGTTTCTGCGGCGAGGAGGCGCCGGTCGCGGCGCTCGCCGGCCGCAAAGGCGAGCAGCTCGCGGCTGCCGACGCGCTGACGCTCGGCCTCGTCACCTTCGCGCCCGACGAGCTCGATTGGGAGGACGAGATCCGGCTTGCCGTCGAGGAGCGCGCCAGCCTCTCGCCCGACGCGCTCACCGGGCTCGAGGCCAATCTGCGCTTCGCCGGGCCGGAGACGATGGAAACGCGCATCTTCGGCCGGCTCTCGGCCTGGCAGAACTGGATCTTCAACCGGCCGAACGCGGTCGGCGAGCAGGGCGCGCTGAAGCTCTTCGGCAGCGGCTCCAAGCCGCAGTTCAAATGGGAAAGGGTCTGATCATGGCGATCGACTACCAAGAGCGGATTCCCAACAACGTCGATCTCGCCGACAATCGCACGCTGCAGCGCGCGCTCGAGCATTGGCAGCCGCATTTCCTCGACTGGTGGCGCGAGCTCGGCCCGAGCGATTTTCTCGGCGCCGACGTCTACCTGCGCACCGCCACTTCGGTCGATGCCAAGGGTTGGGCGACCTACGGCACGGTGAAGATGCCGGACTATCGCTGGGGCATTTTCCTTGCCGATGCCGTCCCCGACCGCCGCATCGGCTCCGGCGACGAGTACGGCAAGCCGGTCTGGCAGCAGGTGCCGGGCGAACATCGCTCGACCTTGCGCCGCCTCATCGTCACGCAAGGCGACACCGAGCCGGCCTCGGTCGAGCAGCAGCGCCTCCTGGGGCATAGCTGCCCGTCGCTCTATGACCTCCGCAACCTCTTCCAGGTCAATGTCGAGGAAGGCCGCCATCTCTGGGCGATGGTCTATCTGCTGCACGCCTATTTCGGCCGCGACGGGCGCGAGGAGGCGGAGGAGCTGCTGGCGCGCCACTCCGGCGACCGCAACAAGCCGCGCATCCTCGGCACCTTCAACGAGCCGATCAGCGACTGGCTCTCCTTCTTCATGTTCACCTATTTCACCGACCGCGACGGCAAGTTCCAGCTGAAGAGCCTCGCCGAAAGCGGCTTCGACCCGCTGTCGCGCAGCTGCAACTTCATGCTGACCGAAGAGGCGCACCACATGTTCGTCGGCGACACCGGCATCGCCCGGGTCATCCGCCGCACGCTCGAAGTGATGCAGGAGCTCGGCACCGAGGATCCGGCGGCGATCCGCGGGCGTGGCGCTCTCGATCTGCCGACGATGCAGCGCTACCTCAATTTCTGGTTCAGCTCCTCGCTCGATCTCTTCGGCGCCGAAAACTCGTCGAATGCCGCCAGCTATTTCGCGACCGGCATCAAGGGAAGGCCCGATGAGGGGAACTACCCCGATCATCTCTGCCGCGAGGGGAGCTTCCGCCTCGAGCGGCCCGACGGCACAGGCGGCGTCACCGCCGAGGACGTGCCGCTGCGCAACGCGATGAACGAGGTGACGCGCGGCGCCTATATCCGCGACTGCGAGATCGGCGTCAAACGCTGGAACCGTCTCATCGCCAAGGCCGGCTACACCCACGAGCTCAAGCTGCCGAGCGAGCGCTTCCGTCGCGGCATCGGCGTCTGGGCGAACCAGCCGGTCGATCCCGCCGGCAATCTCATCGCCACCGCCGATTACCAGGCGAAGCTGCCGGGCTGGCTCCCCTCGGAGAGCGATCGCAGCTTCGTCAAGAGCCTGATGCAACGCGTCGTCGAGCCCGGTAAGATGGCCGCCTGGATCGCGCCGCCCGAGCGTGGCATCAACAACCTGCCCGTCGATTACGAGTACGTGCATCTGCACTGAGTCAACAACCCCTCTCCCCTTGCGGGAGAGGGTGGCAACGCGGAGCGTTGCCGGGTGAGGGGTACTGCAGCTCGGATCAATGACGGCAAAGACCGGCCCCCTCACCCTCCCATCGCTTTCGCGATGGGCCCCTCCCTCTCCCGCAAGGGGAGAGGGGATTTGCGCACGGATCTTCTGAGGACAGATGTCGATGGCTGAGCGCTTCGTCATTATCGGCGCCGGGCCGGCGGGGATGCGCGCGGCGGAGGTGCTGCGCCAGAAGGTGCCGGCGGCGGAGATCACGCTGATCGGCGACGAGGCGCATCCCCCCTATGACCGCCCGCCGCTCTCGAAGGCGTTCCTCACCGAAGGACTGGCGGCGGAGCGGCTCGCGCTGAAGCCGCCGGGCTTCTATGCCGAGCAGCGCATCACGCTGAAGCTCGGCGTGCCCGCTCTCGCCATCGACCGTGCGCGCCGGGATGTCGTGCTCGCCGGCGGCGAGCGCGTTGCCTATGACAAGCTGCTGCTGGCGACCGGATGCCGCGGCCGCGAGCTGCCGGAGGCGCTGGCGGGGGCGCCGGTCCATTATCTCCGGAGCCTCGCGGATGCCGAGGCGATCCGGGCGGCGCTCAAACCCGGCCTCGAGCTGGTGCTGATCGGTGGCGGCTTCATCGGGCTCGAGATCGCGGCGTCGGCGACGAAGCTCGGCGCCCGCGTCACGGTGCTGGAGATGGCGCCGCGATTGATGAGCCGCGGTGTTCCTGCAGAGGTCAGCGATTTCGCGCGTGCGCTGCACGAGCGGCACGGCGTCGAATTCGAATTGGGGGCGCGGCTCCGCGGCGTCGCGCGCGGTGCCGACGGGCGGCTCCTGGTCGAGACGGAGCGACAGGGCTACCCCGCCGATCTCGTCGTCGCCGGCATCGGTGCCGCGCCCAACACGGCGCTGGCCGAAGCGGCGGGCCTCGCGGTCGAGGACGGCATCCGCGTCGATGCCCAGGGACGCACCAGCGATCCCGACGTCTTTGCGGCGGGCGATGTGACGCGGCATGAAAACCCGCTGCTCGGCCGCGCCATCCGCGTCGAATCCTGGCAGGTGGCGCTGAACCAGGCCGCCGCCGTGGCCGCTGCCATGGCCGGCGGCAGCGAGGCTTACGCCGAGCTGCCGTGGCTCTGGACCGATCAGTACGACTGCAACATCCAGGTGCTGGGCGTGTTCGACACCGGTCTCGACGTGGCCCTGCGTCGCGATCCTGCGGCGGGCGGCGGCTTCACCCTGCTCGGCCTCGACGGCGAGGGGTGCATCGCCGCGGCGATCACCGTCAACACCGGCCGCGACATGGCGGTGCTGCGACGCCTCGTTCCGCTCCGCGCGCGCTTTCCGCGGGAGCGCCTCGTCGACCCCGCCCAGAAGCTCTCGGACCTCCTGAAGGCGGCCCGCTCGGCGTAAGGCGCTAGCGCTTTTCGCCCGCGTCGCTTGGCGAGGAGGGTGGGGCGGCGGGAGCTGCTCCGCCGCGCTTTACCCCATCCTTGGGAAGCTCGCGCGCCGGTTCCGGCGGCGCGATCTTGGCTGCTGCGATACCGGGCGACGGCCCCGTCACGACGTCGAAATCATTCATGACCAACCTCCATTCCTGGAAGCCGTCCCGCGGGCGGATGTTCGACGCTTTGAGCGAGGAATGCTGAAACGCGAAAGCCGCCTCGGATCGGGCGGCTTCGGGGTCTACGACGTGATGCGCAACCCTAGGCCGCCGGTATGAACCAGCGGCGCCAATACTGCCCGGTTCGCGGGCGGGGATGCGTCATCGTCGTCATCACGATGGAACTTAGTCCCTCACGCCGCTGCTGGCAAGCGCGCTTCAGCGCGGCTGGTGCTGGACGACGACTCCGTACCAGCCGAGCCCGCGATAGGTCTCATAGCCCGGCGTCGGCGCGAAGCCGACCATGGCGCCATCCGCCGCGGCGTAGAAGCTGTCGCGGCTGGCTGCGCCCTGCAGCGCGAAGTGCTCGCTCAGCACGCCCTTCTCGTCGGACGCCGCGAGC
The DNA here is from genome assembly GCA_035642295.1 of Allostellaceae bacterium. Lineage (GTDB taxonomy): Bacteria > Pseudomonadota > Alphaproteobacteria > ATCC43930 > CGMCC-115725 > DAHUYF01. The sequence continues at coordinate 10,051 of DASQSR010000288.1, forward strand.
ACGCGGTGATCGGCGCCGAGAATGAGGCAGCGCGTCCGCGCGCGCTCCTCGTCGCTGAGCCGAACGCCCTTCACCACCGCCGCTGCCTGGGGCTGCCAGTCGAAGAAGATGCCAAGCGCGCCGAGCGGCGCTCCCATGGCCTTGCCGCTCGCGCGCACCGCGGTGGCATAGGTCGCGACCTGTGCGCCGCCGAGCCCGGCGACGCGGTCGATGTCGAGCGCGGCGTAATCATCGCCGGTTCGCGTCCCCATCGCCGCTTTGAACCACGCCGTCTCGGCGACGCTCGATCCCACCACGCCGCGATAGCGCTGCGGTCTGCCATTGGCGACGACGCGTCCCGACGCGTCGGCGACCCAGAGATCGAGATAGACCGTGTAGCTGTTGAGAATGACGCCGAGGCGCTCGCTGGCATGGCCGGCGCTCTCGGTGCCCGGCCGCTCGAGCGCCTCGACGATGGCCGCGTCGGTCGCCCACCAGCGCACGTCGCAGGAGCGCTCGTAGAGATTGCGGTCGATGATCTCGATCATGTTGAGCGCGAGATCGGCGAGGCGCTGGCCGCGGATCTGCTGCACCATGCGCTCGCCCAGCTCCTTGAGCTCACCGATCGAGCCGGCGAGCTCGGTGGAAAGCTCGTCGGCGATGCCGGTGATGCGCTCGGAAATCGCCTTCACCTCGCTGGCGACGACGGCGAAGCCGCGGCCCGCCTCGCCGGCGCGCGCCGCCTCGATCAGCGCATTGAGCGCCAGGATCTTGGTCTCGCGCGTGACGCTGTTGATCAGGGTGATCTTGTGGTCGGCAATTTCGCCGACGCGATGCGACAGCGTGATGATGCGTTCCGGCTCGGTCACGGCCCCTCTCCCGGAAATGAGCGATCCCCCGATCGCGCCAGAATGTGGGCCGACGTCTTGAGCTTTGATTAAATGGCGCGGATTTTTCTTGCCTAGTTATTGGGCATAAGCGGCCCGTTTCCTGGGCAGACAAGCATAGGCGCGCCCGGCCTCGACTAATGCCTGTGGATCGGATCGATCCAGCGCACTTCTTCGGGCGGCTCGACCGGCGTGATGTCGAGATTGACCACCACCGGCTCCTGCCCGCTGCGGCAGAGCACGCATTCGAGCGGCTCGCTGCTGCTGGCATTGATCTCCTGGTGCGGCACGTAGGGCGGAACATAGATGAAGTCGCCGGGTCCGGCTTCGGCCATGAATTCCAGCTTCTCGCCCCAGCGCATGCGCGCCTTGCCTTTCACCACATAGATGACGCTTTCGACCTCGCCGTGATGATGCGCGCCGGTCTTGGCGTTGGCGTGGATCGTCACCGTGCCCGCCCAGAGCTTCTGTGCGCCGGTGCGCGCATGGGTGATCGCGGCCGCGCGGCTCATGCCCTGCGTCTGCGCCGTGTTGGTGTCGAGCTCCGAGCCTTTGACGACGCGCACCCCGTCATGCCGCCAATCGGTTTTTTCGGCCATGTCAGGCTCCTTCGCTGGCATCGAGACGACTGCGCTTCAGCCGAGCTGAGATTAGCGCCTCACGCCGCGCTTTGCCATTCGCCGCGTATCGCCGCATCGGGCTCCGCCGCGGAGCGAGCGGCGCGCTCCGCCGCAACCACCGCGCGATCCGCGAGCCGCGTCAACGCCCACACCGCCATGGCGCGCACCAGCGGCGCGGGATCGTCGAGCAGCGGCCGCACGACGCCGAGCAGCGCCGGCTCGCCGCTGTTGCCGATGGCGATGAGCACGTTGCGCACGAAGCGGTCGCGGCCGATGCGCTTCACCGCCGAGCCGGAGAACCGCCGGCGGAAGGCGGCGTCGTCGAGCCGCGCCAGCTCGGCGAGGAGCGGCGCCGACATCTCGGAACGCGGCACAAGGCCCGCTTCGTGCGTTGCGCGCGCGAATTTGTTCCAGGGGCAGACGGCAAGGCAATCGTCGCAGCCGTAGATGCGATTGCCGATGAGCGGCCGCAGCGCTCGATCGATATGGCCCTTGTGCTCGATGGTGAGATAGGAGATGCAGCGCCGGGCGTCCAAGCGATAGGGCGCGGGAAAGGCGGAAGTCGGGCAGATCTCGAGACAGCGCCGGCACTCGCCGCAGTGATCGTGCTCGGCGGCGTCGGGGGGCAGGTCGAGCGCGAGATAGATCTCGCCGAGGAAGAGCCAGGAGCCGAAGCCGCGCGACACCAGGTTGGTGTGCTTGCCCTGCCAGCCGAGGCCCGCCGCCTCGGCGAGCGGCTTTTCCATCACCGGCGCGGTGTCGACGAAGAGCTTGAGCGCGCCGGGCCAGCGCCCGTCGATGAATCGCGCCAGCGCCTTGAGGCGCGATTTCATCAGGTCGTGATAGTCGCGGGCGCGGGCATAGACGGAGATGTTGCCGCGCTCGCGCCGGCCCAGCCCCGCCAGCGGGTCCTCCGCCGGCCCGTAGTTGAGGCCGAGCACCACGACGCTCTTGGCCTCGGGCCACAGCGCCTGGGGATCGCCGCGCTGCTCTTCGCGCGCCGCGAGCCAGCCCATATCGCCGTGATAGCCGTGCTGCAGAAACTCCGCGAGATGGGCGCGCGCTTCGGCACCGAGCCGCGCCGCGGCGAAGCCGACGGCATCGAAGCCAAGGCGCAGCGCCTCCTCACGGATCGCGGCCTTGATCTCGGCGCTCATCCTCCGCCCCTTATCCGCGTCCGCGATAGGGAGCGACGCCCTGATCGGGAAGCCAGAGACCGCGCGGCGGCGCGCCGGTCTGGTAGAAGACGTCGATCGGCATGCCGCCGCGCGGATACCAATAGCCGCCGATGCGCAGCCAGCGCGGCGCTATCGCGGCGACGAGGCGGCGCGCGATGAGCATCGTGCAGGCTTCGTGAAACCCGCCGTGATTGCGGAAAGCGGCGAGAAACAGCTTCAGCGACTTGCTCTCGACGAGCCAACGCCCAGGCACATAGTCGATGACGAGGTGAGCGAAATCGGGCTGGCCGGTGATCGGGCAGAGCGCGGTGAATTCGGGGCAGGTGAAGCGCACGAGGTAGGTTGCGCGCGGCTCCGGGTTCGGGACACGCTCCAGCACCGCCGCGTCCGGCGATGCCGGCAGCGCCATCTTGCGGCCGAGCTGCGTCAGACGGGGCTTCGCCATCGGCTCTATAGGGGCGGGATGTCGCCTTCCTCCTGTCGGGCCGCTAGCGCGGCGGCGACGGCCTCGAACCGGCCGGCCTCGATCGCGCCGCGCAACTCGGCCATGAGGTCCTGATAGTAGCGGAGATTGTGCGCGGTCAACAGCATCGGCGCCAGGATCTCCTCGGCGCGGACGAGGTGATGAAGGTAGGCGCGGCTGTATTGGCTGCAGGTCGCGCAGGCGCAGTCGGGATCGAGCGGCCGCGGATCGCCGCCATGGCGGGCATTGCGCAGGTTGACCGTGCCGCGCCGCGTGAAGGCCTGCGCGGTGCGGCCGGAGCGCGTCGGCAGGACGCAGTCGAAGAGATCGATGCCACGGCGCACCGCGCCGATGAGGTCGTCGGGCTTGCCGACGCCCATGAGGTAGCGCGGCCGCTGCTCGGGCAGCGCCGGAACGGTCGTATCGAGCACGCCGAACATGCGCTCCTGCCCCTCGCCGACGGCGAGCCCGCCGATGGCGTAGCCGTCGAAGCCGATGGTGCCGAGCGCCGCCGCGGAGCTGAGGCGCAGCTCCGGATAGACGCTGCCTTGGACGATGCCGAACAGCGCATGGCCGCGCCGCGGCCGGAAGGCGGCTTTCGAGCGCTCGGCCCAGCGCCGCGACAGCTCCATCGACGCGCGCGCCTCGGCTTCTTCGGCGGGAAAGGGCGTGCATTCGTCGAACGCCATGGTGATGTCGGCGCCGAGCAGATGCTGGATCTCCATCGATCGCTCAGGCGTCAGCCGGAAGCGGCTGCCGTCGAGATGCGAGCGGAAGGTGACGCCGCTCTCGTCGATCTCGCGCAGCTTCGCCAGCGACATCACCTGGAAGCCGCCGCTGTCGGTGAGAATGGCCCGCGGCCAGTTCATGAAGCGATGGAGGCCGCCCAGCTCGGCGATGCGCTCCGCTCCCGGCCGCAGCATCAGGTGATAGGTGTTGCCGAGGATGATCCCGGCGCCGGTCGCGGCGACGTCTTCCGGGCGCATCGCCTTCACCGTGGCGGCGGTGCCGACCGGCATGAAGGCCGGTGTCTCGACGCTGCCATGCGCCGTCGCCATCCGGCCGCGCCGCGCCGCGCCGTCGCGCGCCAGCAAGGTGAACGCAAAGTCGGGGATCATTGCCCGGGATATAGCAAAGTGGCATCGCCATAGGAAAAGAAGCTGTACCGCGCGGCGATCGCATGCGCATAAGCCCGCTTCATCCGCTCCAATCCGGCGAAGGCGGCGACCAGCATGAACAGCGTCGAACGCGGCAAATGGAAATTGGTGACCAGGAGATCGACTGCGCGAAAGCGATAGCCCGGCGTGATGAAAAGCGCGGTCTCGCCCGCGAAGGGCTGGAGGCGCCCGCTTTCGTCCGCGGCGCTCTCGAGGAGCCGGAGGCCGGTGGTGCCGATGGCGACGATGCGGCCGCCCTGGGCGCGCGCGTGGTTGATCCGCTCGGCCGCGTCGGCGTCGATGACACCCCATTCGCTGTGCATCCGGTGGTCGCGCGTGTCCTCTGCCTTCACCGGCAGAAAGGTGCCGGCGCCGACATGGAGGGTCACCGTGCAGCGCGCGATGCCGGCGGCGTCGAGCGACGCCAGCAACCGCTCGGTGAAGTGGAGCCCCGCGGTGGGGGCGGCGACCGCGCCCTCCTTCGCCGCGAAGATCGTCTGGTAGTCATGGCGGTCGCGCGGATCGCCGCCGCTCTGCCGCTTGATGTAGGGCGGCAGCGGCATGCTGCCGAACCGCGCCAGCGCCGCCCGCAGGGGCTCGCCCTCGACGGCAAAGCTGAGGCCGATGTCGCCTTCGGCGTGCTTGGCGGTGACTTCGGCGGCGAACTCCGTGCCGAAGACCAGACGATCGCCCGGCTTCAGCCGCTTCGCGCCCTTGGCGAAGGCGCGCCAGTGTCCGTGGCCGAGATCGCGATGCAGCGTCACCTCGATTTCGGCGGCACCGCGCAAGCCGACGAGCCGCGCCGGGATCACCCGCGTGTCGTTCACGACCAGCAGATCGCCGCGCCGCAGCAGCTGCGGCAAGTCGAGCATCTGCCGGTCGGCGAAGGTATCGCGCACGACCAGTAGTCGCGCCGCGTCGCGCGGCTCGACGGGACGGGCGGCGATGAGCTCCTTCGGCAGCTCGAAATCGAAGGCGTCGACGCGCATGGCCGGCGCTGATAGCACAGGCGAACGCGCGGGGCGAGTTCACCTGCGTCAAGTGCAAAGTCGGCACGGCGCGGGCTCTCGCGGTTGCAAAGCAACCGCCGACGCCCGCCAGCGACAGCGCTTTGCGCTGCGCTAGTGCCGCGCCCGCGTGATGTCACGCAGCACGGCCGCTTCCTGCTCCTTCTCGTCCAGCCGGTGCCGCACCAGATCGCCGATGCTGACGAGGCCGATGAGCTGGCCCTTGTCCATCACCGGCATGTGACGGAAGCGGTGCGCGGTCATGACCTCCATCACCTGGTCGATGCGGTCTTCGGGGGTGCAGGTGGTGACGTCCGGGGTCATCAGCTCATGCACCTCGAACTGCAGCGCAGCCGCGCCGTGCTGGGCCAGCGCATGGATCACGTCCCGCTCGGAGAACATGCCGGCGAGCTTCCCCCAGCGGTCGATCACGACGAGCGCGCCGATTCGCTCCTCATAGAGCTTGCGGATCGCGATTTCGACGGTGTCGATCGACCGCACGGTCGAGACGTTTTGGCCTTTGTGGTGAAGGATCTCGGCGACAGACATGACTAAACCTCCGGGCGAAGCGGATAAAATGAAGCGGTGCCCCCTCTTCAAAGATAGGTAGCGCGCCGGGCGCCTTGAAGCCGGCGGCCGCGGCAGGGAAGATGGCCGGACGGAGGGGTGATGCCGGGAGAGCAGAGCGAAAGCCGTCTTCTCGCCGCGGCGCCGGACTGGGGGGCGGCCCTCCGCCCGTTGTGGCCGCTCGATCCCACAATCACCTATCTCAACCATGGCGGTTATGGCGTGACGCCCCACGCCGTGCTGCAGGAGCAGGACGACTGGCGCCGGCGCATCGAGCGCAATCCGATGCGGTTCTTCGGCCGCGAGCTCGCCCCGGCGCTGCGCCGCGCGGCGGCGGCTTTGGCCCCGATGCTCGGCGCGCGCGAGGCCGATCTCGTCTTCGTCGACAACGCCACCGCCGGCTGCAATGCGGTGCTGCGCTCGCTCGACTTCGCCCCGGGCGACGAGATCCTGGTCACCAGCCTCGGCTATGGCGCCATCATCAAGGCGGCGCGGTACGTGGCCGCGCGAAGCGGCGCGCGGCTGGTCGAAGCCGAGATACCGCTGCCGCTGGCCGACGAGGCGACGCTGATCGAGAGCGTGGCGGCCCGGCTCGGGCCGAAGACTCGCCTTGCCGTCTTCGATCACATCGCCTCGCACAGCGCGCTGGTCCTGCCGGTCGCGGCCCTGACGCGGCTCGCCCATGCGGCGGGAGCCCGGGTGCTCATCGACGGGGCGCATGCGCCGGGCCAGATCCCGCTCGACCTGCCGGCCATCGGCGCCGACTGGTATGTCGGCAATTGCCACAAATGGCTGCTGGCGCCGCGCGGCTGCGGCTTTCTCTGGGCGGAGCCATCGCAGCAGGCCGCCATCCATCCGCTGGCGATTTCGCATGGCTACGGCCGGGGTTTCGTCGCCGAGTTCGATTGGACCGGAACGCGCGATCCTTCGCCCTTCCTGGCGCTGCCGGCGGCGATCGCGGTTCACCGCCGACTCGGAGGCGAGGCGCTGATGGCGCGCAACCGGGCGCTGGCGCGGGCCGCCGCCGAGGCGCTCATCCGGCGCTGGGGCACCGGATTGGGCGGCCCCGCCGAGGGCTTCGCCGCGATGGCAACGGTGCGGCTGCCGCTGGGTGGCGCCGCGACGGAGGCCGAAGCCTCGGCGCTGCAGCAGCGCCTTGCCGAAGCGCACGGCATCGAAGCGGCGATCAACGCCGAATGCGGCGCGCTTTGGCTGCGCCTGGCGGCACAGGCCTACAACGAGCCCGGAGATTACGAGCGGCTCGCCGCCCTATGGTAGAATGCCGGCGATGTTCCGGCGCCGACCGACACCCTGGAATGCCGCTCTCGCCCTGCTGACCGGCGCGGGTGTTCTCTCGCTCCTGTTCATCCCGGCGCGCGAGCCCGCCCATCGCGGGATTTCCCTCGATTGGCGGCCGGAGGCCGAGCCGCTGCTGATCATCGGCGTTCTGGCGCTGCTCGCGCTTACGGGGCGCCGTCTCCCGCGCCTGCTGCGCTGGCTGGTCGCCGCGCTCATCTGCCTGGTCGCGCTGCTGCAATGGGCCGACGCCACCGTGGGCGCACTGCTCGATCGTCAGCTCAATCTCTATTTCGACCTGCCGCACGTGCCGGGGCTCGTCGGGCTTTACTGGGATGCGGCGGGGCCGTGGCGCGGCGCCCTCGGCATCGCCGCGGCGCTGCTCGCGGTGCTGGGGGCGGTCGCACTCACCGCCCGCGTCCTGGCGGCGGTCGAGCGCGCCTTGCGGCGGCCGCGTCATGCCGAGGTCACGCTC
>DASQSR010000289.1:0-6367 GCA_035642295.1 Allostellaceae bacterium
TCGGCGAGAGCCTCGCCCATCCCGACTACCAGCCGGGCGAGCTCGTCGAGGTGCCGCTGCGCCAGGCGGTGCAGCCGCTGAGCCGCGACGTGCGGCTCGAGGCCGTGACGCCGCGCGGCGTCGCCTGACACGTCCCCATCGGCTACGCAAGGGCCGGCGGCAGCGCCGGCCCTTTTCGCATGAGCCCATGCGATTGACAGCCGCGGCCGGCGTCGCTTCACTGCCGCCAAACCAAGATAGGGAGGGGCCGTGACATCGCGCCGGAAGACCTATGACGAGCTGCGCAGCGCGCGCTGGTATGGCGCCAAGGACATGCGCTCCTTCGGCCACCGCTCGCGCACCAAGCAGATGGGATATTCCGCCGAGGATTATGCCGGCAAGCCGGTCATCGCCATCCTCAACACCTGGAGCGACATCAATCCCTGTCATGAGCATTTCCGCGACCGCGCCCAGGCGGTGAAGCGCGGCGTGCTCCAGGCCGGCGGCTTTCCGCTGGAGATGCCGGCGATGGCGCTGGGCGAGGTCTTCATGAAGCCCTCGACCATGATGTATCGCAACCTCCTGGCGATGGAGGCGGAGGAGCTGCTGCGCGCCAATCCGATCGACGGCGTGGTGCTGATGGGCGGCTGCGACAAGACCGTGCCGGCCCTCGTCATGGGCGCGCTCAGCATGAACCTGCCGGCGATCTTCCTTCCGGCGGGGCCGATGCTGATCGGCCGCTGGCAGGGCAAGCAGCTCGGCTCCGGCAGCGATGTCTGGAAGTACTGGTCGGAGCTGCGCGCCGGCAACATCACCGAAGAGGATTGGCAGGGCATCGAGGACGGCATTTCCCGCTCCGCCGGCACTTGCATGACCATGGGCACCGCCTCGACCATGGCGGCGGTGACCGAGGCGATGGGCCTCAGCCTTCCCGGTGCCTCGTCGATTCCCGCGGTCGATTCGGCGCATGAGCGCATGGCCGCGGCATGCGGCCGGCGCATCGTCGAGCTGGTGTGGCAAGATGTGCGGCCGCGCGAGCTGGTGACCGAGACGGCGATCGTGAACGGCATCACCACGCTGATGGCGATCGGCGGCTCGACCAATGCCATCATCCATCTCGTCGCCATCGCCGGCCGCGCCGGCATCAAGCTGCCGCTCGAGCGGTTCGATGCGATCTCGCGCAAGACGCCGTTCCTCGCCAATATCCGCCCCTCGGGCAAATACCTGATGGAGGATTTCTGCTATGCCGGCGGCTTGCCGGCGCTGCTGCGGCAGCTGGGCTCGCTGCTCGAGCTCGGCGCGCCGACGGTGAACGGCAAGACCCTGGGCGAGAACATCGCGCGGGCCGAGATCTATAATGACGATGTGATCCGCTCGCCCAACCGGGCGCTGCAGCCGGAGGGCGGCCTTGCCGTGCTCAAGGGCAACCTCGCTCCCAATGGCGCAGTGATCAAGCCGCCGGCGATGGAGCCGCGGCTGCTGCGCCATCGCGGGCCGGCCGTCGTGTTCCGCGACTACAACGACCTCAACCGGCGCATCGACGATCCCGCGCTCGAGGTGACGGCGGAGTCGGTGCTGGTGCTGCAGAATGCCGGACCGCACGGCGCGCCGGGCATGCCGGAATGGGGACAGCTGCCGATCCCGAAGAAGCTGCTGGCGCAGGGGGTGCGCGACATGGTGCGCATCTCCGATGCGCGCATGAGCGGCACCAGCTATGGCGCCTGCGTCCTGCACGTCTCGCCGGAATCCTATATCGGCGGTCCGCTGGCGCTGGTCGAGAGCGGCGACATGGTCGAGCTCGACGTGCCCGGGCGGAAGCTGACCTTGGCGGTCGCCGAGGAGGAGCTGGCGCGCCGCCGTGCGCGCTGGACGGCGCCGCCGCGCCGCTTCGAGCGCAGCTACGGCGCGCTCTTCGACAAGCATGTCGGCCAGGCCGAAACCGGTTGCGATTTCGACTTCCTCGCCGGCGACGCCCCCGTTCCCGAACCGGAGATCCATTGATGCCCATCGAGATGCCGCCGAACCGTTTCAAGCGCGCGCTCGCCGCCGGCAAGCCGCAGATCGGCCTGTGGCTGACCCTGGCGAGCCCGACCGGGACCGAGGTGGCCGCGACCGCCGGCTTCGACTGGCTGCTCATCGACATGGAGCATTCGCCCAACGAGCTGCCCGACGTCGCCCATCACCTGCGCGCGGCCGAAGGCGGCACGGCCGAGCCGGTGGTGCGCGTTCCCTGGAACGATGCGGTGATGGTGAAGCGGCTGCTCGACATCGGCGCGCGCAGCCTGCTCTTCCCCTTCGTGCAGTCGGCCGAGGAAGCGCGGCGCGCAGTGGCGGCGACGCGCTATCCGCCGCACGGCATCCGCGGCTTCGCCGGCACGACGCGCGCCAACCGCTATGGCCGCGTCGCCGATTATGCCAAGCGCGCCAGCGAGGAGATTTGCGTGCTGGTGCAGTGCGAGACGCGCAAGGCGGTGGCCGACATCCCGGCGATCGCCGCGGTGGACGGCATCGACGGCATCTTCATCGGCCCCTCGGACCTCGCCGCCGACATGGGACACCTCGCTGACACGCAACACCCGGAGGTGCAGGCGGCGATCATGTCGGCTGGCAAGGCGATCACCGCCACCGGCAAGGCGCCGGGCTTCCTCAGCGTGCGCGAGGACGAGACGCGGCGCGTCCTGGCGGGCGGATTCCTCTTCGTCGCCGTCAGTACCGACATCGCGCTGCTGGCGCGTCAGGCCGAGGCGCTGGCGAGGATGTTCAAGAGCGGCTGAGGCCAGCAACGCCGCGCTGCCGAAAAGTTGTGCAGCGCGTCATGAATAATGCAATTTTTTTCTTGGCCTTGACGCAGTTCTCTTGCATTGCAACATAGTGTACGGGGGGCCGCTTGGCGGCGCCGCAGACGCTTTTGTTGTGAGGTGAAGAGCATGGCGAATGCGAAGCCGAAGGGCGACGCTCCCGTCGAGCCGCGCGGCGAGCTTGCCTCGCGAACCCTGGCGATGCCGGCGGACACCAATCCCAATGGCAACATGTTCGGGGGCTGGATCATGTCGCTGATGGACAATGCCGGCGCCATGACCGCGGTCCATCACGCGAAAGGCCGAGTCGCCACCGTCGCCGTCTCGAATATCGTCTTTCACCAACCGGTCAATGTCGGCGATGTCGTGTGCTGCTACACCGCGGTGACAAAGCGCGGGCGCAGCTCGATTGTGCTCACCGTCGAGGTTTGGGTGCTGCGGCAGGGCCAGGGGGAGCGCGTCAAGGTGACCCAGTCCGAGTTCACCTTCGTCGCCGTGAACGAGAACGGACGGCCGCGGCCGCTGCCGCGAACGACCTAGCCGCTAACCCAGCGATCCCGTGCGGTCCCAGACAAGGCGGAGGGGCGGACGCTCGTTCTCGGCCTCGGCGCGCTTCTGGGTGCCGAAGAGGCGGCTGCCGACGCTCACCGGCAGCAAGCGCCGGCGGGCGATCGCGTCGATCAAGGGCGGCTGGTCGGGGAAGCGGTCGAGGAGCGCGTGCAGCGTCTGCTCGGCAACAGCGGCGCCCTCGTTGGCGAGAAGGCGCAGCACCACGGCGCGCTCGCCGTTGCGGCAGAGCGCCGCGGCGATGCGATTCGAGATCAGCCGGCGGCCGGCAATGGCGAAGCGGTGCGCCGGCGAGTGGCGCTGCGCGATCGGCAGCAGATCGTCCTCGCTCAAGAGGCGGGAATGCTCGAGGATCGGCGTCGCCACCGTCGCGGCGTCGCGGGCGAGGGCGAGCAAAATGTCGCGCGGCAGATCGGGAGCGAACTTCACCGTCTCGGCGAGGACGAGCCGGACCAACGGCTCGGCGTCGTAGAGCACGACGCGAAACGCGTCGGTCGCGACGTGCCACTCGGACTCGTCGAGCCCGCCCTCGGCGAAGCGCGCGGCCAGGCGCTCGACGGATTTAGCGCGCTCGGTCCACGACGCCTCCTCGATGAGCTGAGCAATCACCTCGCGCGTCAACGTCGCCATCGACCGAAACCTGCTTGCAGAACAGGCGCGCCCGATGCGCGCTGCATCGGCGGAGAGTGCTCGACCTCGGGTTAATCGATCTTTAAGTCGAGATGACAAGACGGTGAAATAATTAGACGCAAAGCGGCTTGACTGTTCCGCCGGCGATTCATTCGGAGCCTCTCCCAATCGCCAAACCGCTGCGCGACAAGCACATCGCGCGCTCTGCCTACGGTTTCATCAGGCGATGTGGCGAAGTTGTGGCAAAGACCGTCGCACATTCCGCGCGACTCGGCTCTCAACGCTCGGCGCGTTCGACCGCTTCGGCGGCGGCGAGCCAAGCCGCCTCGGCTTCGGCGAGCCGTTGCGCCGCCTCGGCCTGCTCGCGCAACCGTTCCGCCACGGACTCGCCATTGCCGGCATAGGTGGCGGGGTCGGCGAGCTCGCGGTCGAGCGCCGCCTTGCGCTCGGCCTGCGCGGCGAGTCGCTTCTCGGCGTCGCGCAAGGCGCGCTTCAGCGGCGCCAGCGCCTGGCGTCGATCCGCGGCAAGGCGCCGCGCTTCGCGCTTGCCCGATTCGGCGGCGCGCGCTTCGGCCTCGAGCCCTGGGCGCGGCTGCTCGAGAAGATAGCGGCGATAATCCTCGAGGTCGCCGTCCCAGCTTCGCGCCGTGCCTTCGGCGACGAGCCACAGCCGGTCGGCAGTCAGCGACAGCAGGTGCCAATCATGACTGATGATTACCACCGCGCCGGGGAAGTCGCCGAGCGTCTCGACCAGCGCCTCGCGCGCCTCGATGTCGAGATGGTTGGTCGGCTCGTCGAGGATCAGCAGCGGCGGCGCCGCGTGACTGATGAGGGCGAAATTGAGGCGCGCCTTCTCGCCGCCGGAAAGCTCGCTCGCGCGGAGGAAAACATGATCCTCGCCGAAGCCGAAGCGGGCGAGGCGGGCGCGCACCGCTTCGGCCGGCGCCTTGGGCATGAGCCGCGCCAGATGATCGAAGGGGCTGGCGTCGCCGTCGAGCTCCTCGATCTGGTGCTGCGCGAAATAGCCGCAGGAAAAGCGCGGCGCGCGGCGCGCTTCGCCCGCCATCGGCGCGAGCCGCCCGGCGATGAGCCGCGCCAGCGTCGATTTGCCGTTGCCGTTGGCGCCGAGCAGCGCAATGCGGTCGTCGGGGTCGAGGCGGAGCTCGAGGCGCCGCAGCACCGGCTCTTCCGCCTCGTAGCCGACGGCGACGTCGTCGAGGGTGAGGAGGGGCGGCGCGAGCTTCGGCGGCTCGGGAAATTCGAAGCGCACCGGCGGCTCGCTCTCGGCGAGCGCCACCGGCTGCAGCCGCGCCAGCATCTTGACGCGGCTCTGCGCCTGGCTCGCCTTGCTTGCCTTGGCACGAAACCGGTCGACGAAAGCCTGGAGATGCTTGCGCTGCGCCTCCTGCTTGGCGGCGAGCGCCTGCTGGCGCGCCATGGCTTCCCGCCGCGTCCGCAGAAAGGTCTCGTAGCCACCCGTATATAAAGTGAGCCGCCGCTCGCTGAGATGAAGAATGTGGTCGGCCACGGCATCGATGAACTGCCGGTCGTGGCTGACCAGGAGGAGCGTCTGGCGGTAGCGCCGCAGGAACTCGCCGAGCCAGAGCGCGGCCTCGAGGTCGAGATGGTTGGTCGGCTCGTCGAGCAGCAGCAGGTCGGGCTCGGCGAAGAGCGCCGCCGCCAGCGCGACGCGCATGCGCCAGCCGCCCGAGAAAGACGACATGGCGCGCTGCTGGTCGGCATGGTCGAAGCCGAGGCCGGCGAGAATGCCGGCGGCGCGCGCCGGCGCCGCATGCGCCTCGATCACCAGAAGCCGGTCATGGATCTCCGCGGCGCGAGCGGCATCATGGGTGCTCTCGGCTTCGGCGAGGAGTTCGGCGCGCTCCGTCGCCGCGGCGAGCACGATGTCGAGCGGCGTCGCCTCTCCGCCCGGCGCTTCCTGCGCGACGAAGCCGAGGCGGATGCCGCTTTGCCGCCGGATCGCGCCGCCATCGGGCTGAAGCACGCCGCGAACGAGGTCGAGTAGGGTCGACTTGCCGGCGCCGTTGCGCCCGACCAGCCCGACCTTCCATCCGGCGTTGATCTGCGTCGAGGCGCCCTCGATCAGCGTCCGCCCGCCGACGCGGTAGGTAAGCTCGGTGAAGGTGAGCATGGCGGGGCTACTATAGGGATTTGCCGCGCCGCTTCACCCCCCGTCTCCCTCGTCCGCAAGCGGGGACGGGGGATGGTCTCGACGGCGCGTCGAAATTCGCATAGCGTGGCGAGCGATCTCTCCGAGGGACCAGCCATGTCATCATCGATCCAGCAGCGGCGCGAGGCCAAGGCGGCGCGGCGGAAGAAACAGCTCGCCGAGCGGCGCAAGCAGGCTGGTGCCGAGTCCGGAGGGGGGCTGG
>DASQSR010000290.1:0-2471 GCA_035642295.1 Allostellaceae bacterium
CGCCGCTCGACCCGGAAGCGGCCGGACGCCTCGCCGTCGGCGACAGTCAGCGCCTCATCCGCGCCTATGAGGTGGCGAAGGCGACCGGCCGGCCGCTCGCCGCCTGGCGGCAAGGGCAGGAGGCGCCTGCCTTCACCGCCGCGGCGATCCTGCTGCTGCCGCCGCGCGCGCCGCTCTATCAGGCCTGCGACGCGCGCTTTTGCGCGATGCTGGCGGCAGGGGCCGAGGCGGAGGCGCGGGCCCTGCTGGCGCGCGGCCTCGATCCCGGATTGCCGGCCATGAAGGCCGTCGGCCTGCCCGAGCTTGCCGCCTGGTTCGCCGGCCGCCTCGACCGCGACGCGGTGATCGCGGCGGCGCAGCAGGCGACGCGGCGCTATGCCAAGCGCCAATACACCTGGTTTCGCCACCAGCTGCCGGAGCGGCCGGGCCTCAGCAAGCTGGTGCTCGCCGAGCAATTTTCGGAAAGACTTCTGCCCGAAATTTTGCCATTTATTCGTCAGACGCTCTTGACCCTTAACGGCTAGCTGGCTAGGGTGGCCCCCTTCGTGCGGGACGAGTCGTTCCAACCGGGCGGCGGGCGAATCGCCGCTGCGGCCGGGCTGCTGCGTCTCGCGCCGGTTCAACCAGGAGAGGTGTCATGTCGACGGAGCGCATGGTCGGGGCGGAGATGGTCATCAAGGCGCTGGGTGACCAGGGCGTTGATGTCGTTTTCGGCTATCCCGGCGGCGCTGTATTGCCGATCTACGACGCGCTCTTCAAGCAGAACCATGTGCGGCACATCCTGGTGCGGCACGAGCAGGGGGCCGTCCATGCCGCCGAAGGCTATGCCCGCTCCACCGGGCGGGTCGGCGTCGTCCTCGTCACCAGCGGGCCCGGCGCCACCAACGCGGTCACCGGCCTCACCGACGCCCTGATGGATTCGGTGCCGCTGGTCTGCCTCACCGGGCAGGTGCCGACGCATCTCATCGGCAACGACGCCTTCCAGGAGGCCGACACCACCGGCATCACCCGGCCCTGCACCAAGCACAATTACCTGGTGAAGGACGTGAACGACCTCGCCCGCATCATGCACGAGGCGTTCTACGTCGCCCGCACCGGCCGGCCGGGCCCGGTGGTCGTCGATCTGCCGAAGGACGTGCTCTTCGCCAGCGGCACGTATCGCCCGCCCGAGGCGGTGCAGCACAAGACCTACCGCCCGCAGCTGAAGCCCGATCCCGCCCGCATCGACGAGGCGGTGGCGCTGATCGCCGCAGCCAAGCGCCCGGTCTTCTATGGCGGCGGCGGCATCGTCAATTCCGGCGAGCGCGCCTGCGCCCTCTTTGCCGAGCTGGTGCGCCTCACCGATTATCCCACCACGCTGACGCTCATGGGGCTGGGCGCGCTCCCGGCCTCGGACCGGCATTTCCTCGGCATGGTCGGCATGCACGGCACCTACGAGGCCAACCTCGCCATGCATGGCTGCGATCTCCTCGTCGCCGTCGGCGCGCGCTTCGACGACCGGGTCACCGGCCGCCTCAACGCCTTCTCGCCCGACTCCAAGAAGATCCACATCGACATCGATCCCTCGTCGATCAACAAGAATGTGCGCGTTGACGTGCCGGTGGTGGGCGATGCCGGGACCGCGCTCGAGGCGATCCTCGCCGGCCTCAAGGCGCGGCGCTTCAAGCCCGATCGCGAAGCGCTCGGCGCCTGGTGGAAGGAGATCGAGGGCTGGCGCCAGCGCAATTGCCTCGCCTATGGCAAGAGCGACAAAGTGATCAAGCCGCAATACGCCATCGAGCGGCTCTTCGCCCTGACCCGCGGCCGCGACATCTACGTCACCACCGAGGTCGGCCAGCACCAGATGTGGGCGGCGCAGTTCTTCAAGTTCGACGCGCCCATGCACTGGATGACCTCGGGCGGGCTCGGCACCATGGGCTACGGCCTGCCGGCGGCGATGGGGGTGCAGATCGCCCATCCCGAGGCGCTCGTCGTCGATATCGCCGGCGAGGCCTCGATCCTGATGAACATCCAGGAGATGTCGACCATCGCGCAGTACCGGCTGCCGGTGAAGGTGTTCATCCTCAACAACCAGTACATGGGCATGGTGCGGCAGTGGCAGGAGCTGCTGCACGGCGCGCGCTATTCCGAGAGCTACACCGCGGCGCTGCCGGATTTCGTCAAGCTCGCCGATGCTTTCGGCGCGGTCGGCCTGCGCGCCAGCCGGCCCGACGAGGTCGATCGCGTCATCAAGGAAATGCTGGCGGTGGACCGGGCGGTGATCGTCGATGTCGCCGTCGATCCCATGGAGAACTGCTTCCCGATGATCCCCTCGGGCGCCGCGCATAACCAGATGCTGCTGGGGCCCGAGGACAAGCGGGCGGGCGGGCCGGTATCGGAAGAGGGCATGGTCCTGGTCTGAGCGATACCGTTCCCACGCGCATCGGAGTTCCGCCCGTGAGCGCCATCGAGAAGCACACCATCGCCGTGCT
>DASQSR010000291.1:0-14704 GCA_035642295.1 Allostellaceae bacterium
GCTCGACCAGCAGGATGGAGAGGCCCTGCTCCTTGAGCTTGCGGATGGTCGACATCACCTCGGCGACGATCTGCGGCGCGAGCCCCTCGGAAGGCTCGTCCATCAGCAGCACGCGCGGATTGGCCATGAGCGCGCGGCCGATGGCGAGCATCTGCTGCTCGCCGCCGGAGAGATGGCCCGCCGGCTGGCGCTGGCGCTCGGCGAGCCGCGGGAAAGCGGCAAAGACGGCCTCCAGCGTCCAGGGATGGCGCGCGCCGGCGGCCGGCTTGCGCGCCACGACGGTGAGATTCTCGCGCACGCTGAGACTGCGGAAGATGCGGCGCCCCTGCGGCACCAGCGCGAGGCCGCGCGCCGCGATCGCCTCCGGCGCGCGGCCGCTCACCCGTTCGCCGAACAGCGTCACCGTGCCGGCGCGCGGCGGCAGCAGACCCACGGCGACGTTCATGCAGGTGGTCTTGCCGGCGCCGTTGCGGCCGAGGAGGCCGAGAACGCGGCCCGCGGCCAGGCGCAGCGACACGTCCTGCAACACATGGCTGTCGCCGTAGAAGGCGTGGATGGCGGCGAGGGCGAGCGCGTCATCCGCCAAGATAGATCTCCCGCGTGCGCGGATGCGCCACCACCTCGGCGCGGCTGCCCTCGACGATGATCTCGCCGAAATGCATCAGCGTGATGCGTTCCGCCAGCTCGAGCGCGACGTCCATGTCGTGCTCGATCATGATGATGGTGACGTCGCGCGGAATCGACAGCAGCAGCCGGTGCACTTCCTTGCGCTCGTCGATGGAGAGGCCGGCGAAGGGCTCGTCGAGCAGCAGCAGCCGCGGCTCCTGCGCCAGCGCCATGGCAATCTCGACCCGCCGGCGCTCGCCATAGGAGGTCTGCGCCAGCGGCCGGTCGGCGAGCCCGTCGAGCCCGACGCGGCCGAGCGCGGCGCGGGCCTTGGCGATCAGCGCCTGTTGCCGCGCGAGGCGGCGGAAGGGATTCCAGCGCAGCGGGGAGATTCCCAACAGCGACAGGGTGACGTTGTGCAGCAGCGTCTCGCCCGGAAAGAGGGTGATGATCTGATAGGTGCGGGCAAGGCCGAGATGCGGCCGGAGCCGGCAGGAAAGCCCGGCGATCTCGCGGCCGAACAGCGTAATCCGGCCGGCGTCGGGGAGGATCTCCCCGGCGATAAGATTGAACAGCGTCGTCTTGCCGGCGCCGTTGGGGCCGATGATGAGGCGCCGCTCGCCTTCCTCGACGGCAAGGTCGACGCCGGCGGTGACGCGCAGGCCGCCGAAGGATTTCTCCAGCCCCTGGAGCCGCAGCGCGGTCATCGCGCCGCTCCACGCGCGGAAGCGCGCCGCGCGCCGCCCCGGAGCCAGCGCCAGACCCGGACCGAGCCCGGCACCAGCCCTTCCGGCATGAAGATGACGATGGCGACGAAGATCGCGCCCAGAACCAGGTTCCAGCGCTCGATATAGGCGCTCGCCACATTCTTCATGATGACGACCAGCGCGGCGCCGGCGATCGGGCCGAGCAAGGTGCCGGTGCCGCCCGAGATCACCATCAGCAGCACCTCGGCCGAGCTGTTGAGCGAGAGCACGTTGGGGCTGACGAACTCGTTGAAGTAGCAGAAGAGCAGCCCGGCAATGCCGCTCCAGACGCCGGAGAAGAGGAAGGCGAGGAAGCGGATGAGCCAGACATTGTAGCCGAGCGCCGTCATCCGCCGCGGCTGGTCGCGCGTGCCCTTGAGGCTGGCGCCGAAGGGCGAGGCGACGAACACCGCCATGGCCGCGATGGCGATCAGGAACACGGCAAGGGTGAAATAGTAGAAGGGCGCCGCCGAGGCGATCGACAGGCCGAAGGGCGCCGGCCGCGACGGCACGTTGATGCCGTTGTCGCCGCCGGTAAGTCCGATCCAGCGATAGGCAAGGCCCCAGAGAATCTGCCCGAGGGCGAGGGTGATCATGAGAAAGCCGATGCCGGTGGCGCGCAGCGACAGCACGGCAAAGGCCGCGGCGGTCAGGAGGATGAGGAGGAGCGCGACCAGCGCCGCGGCGAGATGACCGCTGCCGCCCGCGAGCATCCAGGCGGCGGCATAGCAGCCGACGCCGAAGAGCCCGGCATGGCCGAGTGAGACCAGGCCGGCATAGCCCACGAGGACGTTGAGGCCGAGCGCGAACACGGCGTAGATCAGCACCTGGCTCGCGATGTTGACGTAATAGCTGTTGCCGATCCACAGCGGCAGCGTCAGCAGCGCGGCAAGCGCCGCGGCGACGGCGAGGCGACGGCTCACGGCACGCGCCGGCCGAAGAGTCCCTGCGGCCGGAAGAGGAGGATCAGCAGCATCGGCAGGAAGAGGATGATATAGGCGAGTTCGGGAAACAGCACCTGGCCGTAATTATAGAGAAAGCCGATGATGAAGCTGCCGAGGAGGGCGCCGAGGAGGCTGCCGGTGCCGCCGAGGATGACGACGATGAGCGCGAGCGGCAGCATGTCGCTGTCGAGCCCGGGGTAGACGGAGAGAATGGGACCGCCGATGACCCCGGCGAAGCCGGCGATGGCGGCGCCGAGGCAGAAGACGATGGTGAAGAGGCGCGAGACGCGGATGCCGGTGACGCGTGCCATCGCCGGGTCGTCGACGCCAGCGCGGATCATGGCGCCGAGCCGGGTGCGGTCGAGCATCAGCCAGAGCAGCACGGCGATGACCACCGCGATGGCGACGATGACGAGACGGTAGGCCGGGAAGACGATGCTGGCGATCGGCACGGCGCCGCCGAGGCCGTGCGGCGTGTCGAGCGGAATGGGGTCCCCGCCCCAGGCCATGAGGCAGAGATCGGCGATCATGAAGGAGAGGCCGAGGGTGACCAGCACCTGCGCCAGCTCCTGTCCTTGCAGGCGCCGCAGCAGCAATCGCTCGATGGCGCCGCCCACCACCGCCATCGCCACGGCCGACAACAACGCCGCCAGCCAGAAATCGAGGCCGAGCCCGAGGAAGGTGGCGCCGAGATAGGCCCCCAGCATGAAGAACGAACCGTGCGTCAGGTTGGGAATGCGCATCAGCCCGAAGATCAGCGAGAACCCGGCCGAGAGCAGGAACAGGAGACCGCCCAGAGTGATGCTGTTCACCCCGAGGAGCAGCCATTGGTTCATGATGGCCGCCTTCCGCCTGCGCCTGCCCCGATGCCGCGCCGTCCCGCTCAGCTCTTCAGCGGCGGATAGTCGCGCGAATAGACCGGCTTTGCCAGGTATGCCTTCTCGTCGTAGGTCCAGAACTGGCTGACATTGGGATAGGCCTTGATGATCGTATTGGTGAGCTTACCGTCCTTGCGCTCGAGCCGGCGGATGAAGACGTCGCCGACGACATTGCCGAGATGGTCGAAGTGGAAGGGACCGCGCGGCGTGTCGGTGAGCGAGACGGCGCGCAGCGCGGCGATCAGCGCCGGCTTGTCCTCGGTCTTGCCGCCGGTCTGCTTCAGCGCCGCCTCGATGCACATGCCGTTGATGTAGAGGCCGGCAGCGTAGCCACCGGGCACGTTGCCGTAGAGCTTCATCATGTCGGCGACAAAGCGCTTGTTGCTGGGGGTGTCGAGAGTGCTCGAATACCAGCTGGCCGAGATCGCGCCTACCGCGTCGTCGCCGAAGCTCTTGAGCAGCGCGTCGTCATAGGCGGTCCAGCCGCCGAGGATCGGATATTTCGCCTTGGCGCCGAGCTCGGCGTATTGCTGATTGAACTTGATCGGATTGGCCCCGGCGAAGCCGTTGACCACGCCGTCGATATCGGCGAGCTGCGAGATGTAGGGGGTGAAGTCGGCGGTGACCAGCGGCGGCCAGAGCTTCTTGACGACGCGGCCGCCTGCGTCCTCGAACACTTCCTGGAAGCCGCCGATCTGCTCGTAGCCGAAAGCGAAATCCTCGCTGATGGTCGCCACGCGCTTCAGCTTCATCGTCTTGGCGGCGTAGTCGCCGAGCGGATGCATGCATTGCGAGGAGGTCGCCGAGGCGCGCACGAAATAGGCGTTGGGCTTGCGCTGGGTCATGTCGTCGGCAGCGGCAAGGCTCAGCATCGGCACCTTGTGCTGCTCGACATAGCTGCTGATGGCGAGCAGCTCGAAGGCGGCGAGCGGGCCGACGATGACGTCGACCTGGTCGCGCTCGATCAGTTCCTGCGCCTTGGTCCTGGCGCCGGCCGGATTGCCGCCGGTGTCGGCGACGATGAGATCGACCTTGCGGCCGGCGAGCGTCGCGTTGCGATGCTTGAGGAAGAGGTCGAAGCCCTGCTCCATCTGGATGCCGCCTTGCGCCAGCGGCCCCGTCCTCACCGTCATCAGGCCGATGCGGACCGGCGGCGCCGCGGCGATCGCCGGGGCCCGCGGCGCCACCGCCGCCGCGGCCGCCGCCGCCGTGCCCGTCAGAAACCTACGCCGATCGAGAGTGAACGCCATTGACCCCTCCCTTGCCCGTCCGCCGCGCAGCGGCCCGTTGTCCTTCAGCGCTCCGGCACCGGCGGAGCTTGATCAAATGTATAGTGATGTTCGGCGCGCGCCGCCACTCCGATCCGCAAAAAACCTGCGCCCCGCGACATCGGTAACCTTATCAAGCGATAAACTCTGGTGTTGGTCCGGTTTTCCGCCCCAGGCCGGGGAAAAGCAGGCGCCGGCCCTGCCGGCCCCTTGCCATCCGCCCTTCTTTATCAGATGATAAGGAAGGAGGCACCCCATGCAGCTCGGCTACTTCACCATGCCGCTCCACCCGCCGGAGCGGAACTATACCGAGACGCTCCAGGAGGACCGCGAGGCGATCATCCTCGCCGACCGGCTCGGCTATGCCGAAGCCTTCGTCGGCGAGCACGTCACCGACCGGGCCGAGACGATCACCTCCTCGCTGGTGTTCATCGCCAGCCTGATCGGCGAGACCCGGCGGATCAAGCTCGGCAGCGGCACCGTCAACATGCCCAACTACCACCCGGCGGCGGTGGCGGCGCAGGTGGCGATGCTCGACCACCTGCTCAAGGGCCGGTTTCTCTTCGGCATCAGCCCGGGCGGCCTGCGCTCGGACGCGGAGGTGTTCGGCAATCTCGACCGGGACCGCACCGCGATGTTCGTCGAGGCGATCGACATGGTGCTGAAGATCTGGTCGTCGGAGCCGCCTTACGATCTCACCGGCAAGTACTGGAATGTCAGCACCGCGCGCACGCTCGACCGCGCGATCGGCCAGGGGGTCATGGTCAAACCCTTCCAGGAGCCGCATCCGCCGATCGTGGTCACCGTGGTCGCCCCCTTCTCCAAGGGTGTCATCGCCGCCGCCGAGCGCGGCTGGTCGCCGATCTCGGCCAACTTCCTGCAGCCCCCCTGGGTCGCCTCGCACTGGCCGATGTACGAGCAGGGCTGCCGCAACGCCGGCCGCGCGGCGCGGCGCAGCGACTGGCGCGTCGCCAAGAGCATCTTCGTCGCCGAGGACGACGCCCTGGCGCGGCGCTATGCCAAGGAAGAGGGCAGCCCCTACCGCTTCTACTACCGCAACCTGATGAAGAAGCTCATCAGCAACGGCCGCCCCGAGCTGTTCAAGCGCGACCGCGCTATGCCCGACAACGCCGTCACCCTCGACTACGTCGTTGATTCCCTGGTAATTTGCGGTAGCGTCAACAGCGTCGTCGACCAGCTCCTGGCGTTTCGCGAGGAGACCGGCGAGTTCGGCACGCTGCTCTATGCCGGGCACGACTGGGTCGATCCGGCGCTGGGCAAGCGCTCGATGGAGCTGATGGCGAGCGAGGTCATGCCGCGCGTCAATGCGGCGCTGGGACGGGCGGCGGCCGACTAGAACCCGATAGGGAATGCGAGGAACAGCGTGGAAGACCGTCGAAGCCCGGCCCCTGCCCGCCGCTCCGGCCGGGAACGTGCCCGCCGTTCGGCCGCGGGGTGACGCGCCATAGCCTATAGCCTCAACCCTTCGTCGCGTCCGGCCACCATGGCGCTCCGCCAACAGGGAAAACAGCGCACCCGATCGCCCCGGCCGCCTGCCGGCAGGGCACAGACGCGCCTTCCCGCCGCCGACCGCGAGCAGCAGATCCTGACGCAGGCGATCCGCTTCTTCGCCGAAGTGGGCTTCGCCGGCCAGACGCGCGAGCTGGCGCAGCGCATCGGCATCACCCAGCCGCTGCTCTATCGCTACTTTCCCACCAAGCGGGACCTGATCGAGCGCGTCTTCAAGGAAGTTTTCCTGAAGCGCATCGACACGCGGCTGACGAGCCTCATCACCGATCGCTCGCGCCCGCTCGAGGAGCGCCTCCTCGATTTCTACCGTCGCTATGCCGAAGCGACCTACACCTATGAGTGGATCCGCATCTACATGTTCTCGGCGCTGATGGGCAACGACATCAACCGGCGCTATATCGGCATCGTCGAGCGCAAGATCCTGAAGCCGCTTTGCGCCGAGATCCGCCATCACTGCGCGCTCCCCATCGCGCCCGACGCCCCGATCAGCGAGGCCGAGCTCGAGCATGTCTGGGTGATGCATGGCGGCCTCTTCTATTATGCCGTGCGCAAATACGTCTATCACAGCCGGGTCGCCGGCGATTTCGACGCCATCGTGCGCCGCGCGGTCAAGGCGATGCTGGCCGGCGTCAAGGCACTCGGCGCCCCCTAAACTCCAAAGGAAGGAAAGCAGATCATGAAGACCGGCATCATCGGCGTCGGCATCATGGGCTCGGCGATCGCCCGCAACCTGATCGGCGCGGGATTGCCGGTGGTCGGCTTCGACGTCGCGCCCGAGCGACAGAAGGAACTCGCCGCCATGGGCGCCGAAGTGGCGCGCTCGCCCGCCGAGGTGGCGGCAGCGGCCGAGATCATTCTCACCAGCCTGCCCAGCATTGCCGCGCTCGACGAGACGGCGGCGGCGCTCCGCGGCGCGGCACGGCGCGGCACGGTGGTCGCCGAGCTCAGCACCCTGCCGATCGAAGTCAAGGAGCGCCAGCATGAGGCGCTCGCCGCCGCCGGCATCACGCTGCTCGACTGTCCCTTGAGCGGCACCGGCGCACAGGCGGTGACCCGCGACCTCGTCGTCTTCGCCTCCGGCGAGCGCCAGGCGGTGGAGCGTTGCGCCCCGGTCTTTGCCGGCTTCGCCCGGCTCACCCATTACCTCGGCGCCTTCGGCAACGGCAGCAAGATGAAGTTCGTCGCCAACTTGCTCGTCGCCATCCACAACGTCGCCACCGCCGAAGCGATGGTACTGGGCATGAAGGCGGGGCTCGCGCCCGAGGACATCGTCAAGGTCGTTGCCAGCGGCGCCGGCAATTCGCGCGTCTTCGAGCTGCGCGCGCCGCTGATGGCGAAGAACGCCTATCTGCCGGCCTCGATGAAGATCGACGTCTGGCAGAAGGACATGGCGGTCATCGGCGATTTTGCCAAGCGGCTCGGCGTCGGGCTGCCCACCTTCGCCGCCACGGTGCCGGTCTACAACGCCGCCATCGGGCTCGGCCGCGGCGGCGAAGACACCGCCGCCGTCTGCGCCGTTCTCGAGGCGATGGCGGGGGCCGAGCGCTCGTCCGGGTGACCTCAGCCGCCTCGCCAGCGCCGCGCGATCCGCCTATCATCGGCGGCAAACGGCGGGAGGCGCGCATGAGCCCCTTCGATCTCACCGGCCGCGTCGCGGTCGTCACCGGCGGCAATGGCGGCATCGGCCTCGGCATGGCCGAAGCCTTGGCCGCGGCGGGCTGCACCGTGCATCTCTGGGGCCGCAACGCCGGGAAGAACGCGCGGGCGCTGGAGCGGCTGCGCGCCAAGGGCGGCCGCGCCGAGGCGACGCACTGCGATGTGAGCGATCCCGCCGCGGTCGAGCGGGCGATGGCCGAAGCGCTCGACCGCTTCGGCCGCGTCGATGGCTGCTTTGCCAATGCCGGCATGGGCGGCGGCGGGCGGCGCTCCTTCATCGAGCGGCCGCTCGAGGAATGGCGGGAGCTGCTCGCCACCAATCTCGACGGCGCGTTCCTGACGCTGCAGGCGGCGGCACGGCACATGGTCGAGCGCGCCGGGCGCGGCGATGCCTTCGGCCGCCTCGTCGTCACCTCGAGCATCGCCTCGGTCTTCGGCACGGCGCGCAACGAGCACTATGCCGCGAGCAAGGCGGCGCTCAACGCCTTGACCCGCGCGCTCGCCGTCGAGCTCGCGCGCCACGGCATCACCGCCAATGCGATCCTGCCCGGCTGGATCAAGAGCGAGATGACGGAAGGCATCATGAGCAGCGAGAAGTTCGTCGGCGCGGTCATGCCGCGGATTCCGCTGCGCCGCTTCGGCGAGCCCGAGGATTTCGGCGGCATCGCCGTCTATCTCATGAGCACGGCGTCGTCCTATCACACCGGCGATCTCTTCATGATCGACGGCGGCTACGCGCTCTTCTAGCCGGGCCCCTGCCATGGGCGAGGCGACGCTCTGGCCCGAGGATCCGGCGGCGATGCGCGCGCTGGCGGGAGCCTTCGACCTGAAACGGCTCGAGCGGCGCTTTCTCGACGATCCCTATCCGCTCTACCGCGCCCTGCGCGAGGACGATCCCGTCCACAGGATGCCGGACGGCTCCTATTTCCTGACGCGCTACGAGGATTGTGCCGCCGTTTATCGCGACGCCGACACCTGGAGCTCCGACAAGACGATCGATTTCCGCCCGAACTTCGCGGACAGCCTGCTCTACGAGCACCACACCACGAGCCTCGTCTTCAACGATCCGCCCTATCACACGCGGGTGCGCCGGCTGCTGGCGCCGGCCTTCACCCCGCGCGCGCTGAAGGCGCTGCAGCCGCGGGTCGAGGCCCTGGTCGATCGCCTCCTCGACGGCCTCGCCGCGCGCGGGCGCTTCGACCTCGTCGACGATTTCGCCTCGGCCATCCCGGTGCAGCTCATCGGCGACATGCTCGGCGTGCCGCTCGGCGAGCGTCAGCCGCTGCGGGGCTGGTCGCTCGCCATCCTCGGCGCGCTCGAGCCGGTGCTGTCGCCGGAGCAGCGGGCGCGCGGCATCGCCGCCGTCGGCGACTTCAAGGCCTATCTCGCCGATCTCGTCGCCCGGCGCCTCGCCGAAACGAGCCCGGAAGAGGGCGAGATCCTGTCCACCCTCATTGCCGCCAGCGACTTCGCGCCGCCGACGGGGAACGGCGAGCGTCTCTCCCGGCTCGAGCTGCTGCACAATTGCATCTTCCTGCTCAATGCCGGCCACGAGACCACGACCAATCTCATCGGCAACGGCATCGACCTGCTGCTGCGCCATCCCGAGGCCCTGGCCGAGCTGCGGCGCGAGCCGTCGCTGATCGACAGCGCGGTCGAAGAGTTCCTGCGCCTCGAAAGCTCGAACCAGCTCGGCAACCGGCGGGCGCGGCGCGATGCGGTTCTCGGCGGCGTGTCGCTCCCCGCCGGCACCTATGTGCATATCGGCATCGGCGCCGCCAACCGTGACCCGGCGCAATTCGCCGATCCCGACCGGCTCGACCTCCGCCGCCAGCCGAACCGGCACCTCGCCTTCGCCACCGGCATCCATGCCTGCGCCGGGATGTCGCTGGCGCGCATGGAGGCGGTGGTCGCGATCCGCAAATTCATCCGCCGCTTCGATCGGATCGAGCGCGACGGCGCCTTCGCCCGCGGCGGCCGCGCGCGCTTCCGCGGCTTCCTGCACTATCCGCTGCGCGTTGGTTAGCGGGCGGCTGCGCTGCCCGGCGGTTGGCTCTGGCGGAGCCGTTCTGCTACGATATAACATAACGAAAAAAGCCTTCCGGAGCGCCCCCGATGCGCGCGGTCTCCTCTGTCCTGCTTGCCCTGGCGCTCGGCCTTGCTTCGGCCGAGGCGGCGCCGCTGCGCATTGTCGCAGCGGAGAATTTCTATGGCGATGTCGCCGAGCAGCTCGGCGGCCCCGAGGTGGCCGTGGTCAGCATTCTCAGCGACCCCGATCAGGACCCGCATCTCTTCGAGGTGGGCACAGCGGCGGCGCGAGCGGTCGCCGGCGCGGCGATCGTCGTCTTCAACGGCGCGGACTACGACCCCTGGATGGAAAAGCTGCTCGCCGCGGCGCCGGTCGCCGGCCGCGAGACGATCGAGGTGGCGAAGCTCGTGCACAAGACGCCCGGCGACAATCCGCATCTCTGGTACGATCCCGCGACCATGCCGGCCTTTGCCGACGCGCTGACCGCGGCGCTGGCGCGGCGCGATCCCGCCCATGCCGCGCAATACGCGGCGCGGCACGCCCGCTTCGAGGCCGGGCTGAAGCCGCTCATGGACAAGGTCGCCAGCCTCCGGCGGCGCTATGCCGGAACGCCCGTCACCGCGACCGAGCCGATCTTCGGCGACATGGCGGCGGCGATCGGCCTCGAGATGCGCAACGAGCGCTTCCAGCGCGCGGTGACGAACGACACCGAGCCGAGCGCCGCCGCCATCGCCGCCTTCCAGAGCGACCTCAGAAGCCGCGCCGTCAAGGCGCTCATCTACAACCGGCAGACCAGCGAGGGGGTGACGCTGCAGATGCAGGCACTGGCGAGGCGATCGCGCGTCCCGGTCGTCGGCGTCAGCGAGACCGAGCCCGCGGGAACGACGTACCAGAGCTGGATGCTGTCGGAGCTCGACGCGCTCGAGCGGGCACTCGGCGGCCGGATGCCATGACCGCCATCGAGCTGAGGAACGTCGCGCTGCGGCGCGGCGGGCGCCTGGTGCTGTCGGATGTCGACGCGGTCATCGGCGAGGGCGAATTCATTGGCGTCTTCGGCCCCAACGGCGCCGGCAAGACGACCCTGCTGCAGGCATTGCTCGGGCTGTCGCCGCCGGAGTCCGGCACCCTCCGCGTCTTCGGCCGGCCGCCGATGCATGGCGATCCGCTCGCCGGCTATATGCCGCAGCGCCGCTCTGCGACCGCCGAGCTCGGCCTGTGCGGCTGGGACATCGTGGCGAGCGCGCTCCACGGCCATCGCTGGGGCTTGCCGATTCTCGGCGCCGAGGGACGGCGCGAGGTGGCCTGGGCGCTGGCGACGGTGGAGGCGACCGAGTTCGCCCGACGGCCGATCCAGCAGCTGTCGGGCGGCGAGGTGCAGCGCCTGCTGCTGGCGCAGGCCCTGCTGGGCCGGCCGCGGCTGCTGCTGCTCGACGAGCCGCTGATCAGCCTCGACCCGCGCTACCAGCAAGCCGCCGTCGAGCTGGTGAAGCGGGTACAGCAGGAGCTGCACATGACCGTCCTGTTCACCGCGCACGAGCTCAATCCGCTGCTGGGCGCGATGGACCGGGTGCTTTATCTCGGCGGCGGCCGCGCCAAGCTCGGGACGGTGGACGAGGTGATCAACACCGAGACGCTGTCGCGGCTCTACGGCGCGCCCATCGACGTGCTGCGCATCGACGGCAGGATCATTGTCGTCGCCTCCCATGGCGCGGTGGAGGCGCATGCCCATGGCCACGATGCTTGACTACGATTTCATGCGGACCGCCTTCGCCGCCAGCCTGGTGGTGGCGCTGGTGGCCGGTGTTGTCGGCTATTTCCTGGTGCTGCGCCAGCTCGCCTTTGCCGGGCATGCGCTGTCCCATGTCGGCTTCGCCGGCGCGACCGGCGCCTTCCTCGTCGGGCTGACGCCGTTCTGGGGACTGCTCGCCTTGACCTTGGCGGCGAGCATGGCGATCGGCCTCATCGGCGAGCGGCTGCGCGGGCGCGATGTCGCCGTCGGCGTCATCCTGTCGCTGTCGCTCGGCCTCGGCGTGCTGTTCCTGTCGCTGTACACCGGCTATGCGTCGCAGGCGATCGCCCTGCTCTTCGGCAACGTGCTGGCGGTCAGCGCCGACAATTTGCGCGCGCTCGCGCTGCTCGCGCTGCTGAGCCTCTCGGCTCTTGCCCTGATCTCGCGACCGCTGATCTTCGCGACCTTGGAGCCGGAGGTCGCCGAAGCGAAGGGCGTGTCGCTGCGGCTGATCTCGGTGCTGTTCTTGCTGATCGTCGGCATCGCCGTCGCCGAAGCGGCGCAGGTGGTGGGCGTCCTCCTGGTCTTCGCGCTGATGGTGAGCCCGGCGGCGGCGGCGCAGCGTCTCACCCGCCGCATCGGCAGCGGCCTCCTGCTCGCCGTCCTGCTCGCGCTCGCCGCAAGCTGGGCCGGCCTCGCCCTCGCCTATGTCACCGACGCACCACCGAGCTTCTGGATCACGCTGCTCAGCTCGGCGGCCTATCTGCTGGCGCTTCTCGCGCCGCGACCGGCCGGCCCGCGGACGCGTTAGCCCAGCACCGCCTCGACCAGCTGCCAGAGCCGTTCCGGCGCTTCGACATGGGGATTATGGCCAAGTCCTCCGAGCAGCATGGCATCGCGATCGAAGCGCCGCATCTGATCCGGCGTCACCATGGGATCGCGCTCGCCCGCGGCAAGGCGCAGCGGCGCGCGCATGGCGGCGATCAGGCTGTCGAGCGGGACCCCCACCACGGCGCCGATGCGGGGATCGGCGGCGAGACGAAAGCGGCCTGCTTCCTCGACCACGCCGACCGCCGCCGCCGCGGCCTCGGGCGGCACCAGCCCCGTCATGCCGGCGACGCGGAGATAGCGCAGGGTCGCTTCCTCGCGGCTGGTGAACCAGCGCACCGGCGCCCGAGCTGCCTCCTGCGCCTTGGCCGTCTCGGCCTCGGTCCAGGCGAGCTTGACGCCAAAGGCCAGGACCCGGCGCACGGCGATGCCGAACCACTGGCTCGCGAGCGCCATGGCGACGGCGCCGCCCATGGAATGGCCAAGCACCACCACCGCTTCGCCCTGCTCCAGCAGCGCCGCGACATCGGCAGCGTGCGCGCCAAGGCTGTAGGGCGCGCGGTGGCTCGAGCGGCCATGGCCGCGGAGATCGGGAGTGAGCCACCGCCCCGGCCAGCGCTGCGCGAGGAGCGGCCGCAGCCCGTCCCACACGGTGGCGTTGGCGCCAAGGCCATGCAGCAGGAGCAGGGTTGGGCTGCCGCTGCCGCCGCTCTCCACCCATAATCCGTTCCCGCGCGCCCTCTCGCCCATGGCCGCGGACGGTAGGGGTGTGGCCGAGAGCGGTCAATCGCCGCGCCGCGATAGGCGCAATGCCGCACAGGGTGTAAGCTCCCGCCGCGTCGCCGCAGACGCGCGACGAGTTCGGCAGGACGAAGAGGAGCCTATCCCCGTGTCACTCGACCACGCTCGAAGAGCATGCCCGACGCGCCGATGCGGCGGGAGAGCGGGAGAGAGACAGTGACCTTGCCTCCGTTGCTCGGCCGCCGCCGTTTGCTGCAGGCCGGAGCGGCGAGCCTGGCGCTGGTGGCGAGCGCGCGCATCCTCGGCATCGCCAATGCGGCGCCCAGCATGCCCGAGAAGCTCGTCATCGGCACCCTGCCTCTCAATACCGAGGTCACCGCCTTCATCGGCGACGTCGATTATTTCAAGGAGGAAGGGCTCAGCATCGAGCTGTTCCACGGTCCGACCGGCCCGGCCGTGGTGGAGGCGCTGATCGCCGGCAGCATCCCGCTCGGCGATGTCGGTATCGGTCCGGCGATCATCGCGGCGCGGCGCGGCCTGCCGCTGCTGCAGCCGGCGCTCGGGGCCGTCGGCACGCCGCAGCAGCCTTTCAGCCGCATCATGGTCGGACATGACTCGCCGATCGTCGAGGTGGCGCAGCTCAAGGGCAGGAAGCTGGCGCTGGATCGGCGCGGCACGATCGAGGATCTCAGCCTCGCCGTGCTCAAGAAGACGCACGGCGTCGGGCACGAGGATCTCGAGGTCGTGCTGGTGCCGGCGACGGACCAGCCGCACGCGTTGAGCGAACGCCTCGTCGATGCCATCTACGCGGTGCCGCCCGTCGACACCTTTGCCGAGCAGCGCTTCGGCGCGCGCACCCTGATCAACACCGCTGATTTCATTCCCTATATCGGCTACGGCACGCTCGCCATGCGGCACGATTTCGTCGACGCCTATCCCGACGCCGCGAAGAAGGTGATGAAGGCGTGGCTCGGCTTCTGCCGCTGGATCGACGATCATGCCGCGGCGGCGCGCAAGGCGAGCGAGGCCAGTCTCGGCATTGACGCCGACCTCAGCGACGCCGTCCGCATCACCTATTTCGCCCGCAACGGCCTGCCGGTGATGCCGAATGTCTGGCACGTTTACGAGATGCTGGTGGCGGCAAGGGCGATGGACGCCGTCGCAGACCCGGCGAAGCTCTTCGCGGAGGCGGTGGTCGAGCCGACCCAGCGCATCACCTTGCCGGCGCTCGAAGAACTCGGCTGGAGCAAGGACAGGGTAGTGCAGGACATGCTGCGCGCCGACTATCCGCTGCTGCCGAAACCGCCCGAGGCGTATTACGCGGACTGGGAAAAGAAGCTGCTGACGATGTAGCGGCTCCCTGCGCTTTCGCCCGCCGCCGCGCATGGCGGCGCGCGGGCGTGACGCGCGCCGCCGAGGGTGATAGCCTCGGGGAAAAGCCAAGGGAGGACAGGCCATGTCGTTCGAGGGATTTCCCGGCGGCGAGGTCCGCGCCAAGCTCGATCACCCCGTGATCGACGCCGATGCGCATATCGTCGAATGCGACTTCGCGCATCTCGACTTCGTGCGCCAGATTGCCGGCGAGGAGGTCGCGAAGACCGTGCACGCGATGCGTGCCCATCACGGACCCACCGTGCGCGGCTTCTGGTGGGGGCTGCCGTCCGGCGCGCACACCGCCGACCGCGCCTTGGCGCAGCTGCCGCGCTATTTCCGCTCGCGCCTCGACGAGCTGGGCATCGATTTCGCCCA
>DASQSR010000292.1:0-10549 GCA_035642295.1 Allostellaceae bacterium
GCGTCCGAGCCGCAGCTCGGCCCGGACATCGTCGCGCAGCACGGCCTCACTCCCGACGAGTTCGCCCGCGCCTGCCGCATCCTGGGCCGCACGCCCAACCTCACCGAGCTCGGCATCTTCTCGGTGATGTGGAGCGAGCACTGCTCCTATAAATCCTCGAAGGTGTGGCTGCGGCGACTGCCGACGACGGGGCCGGGCGTCATCTGCGGGCCGGGCGAGAATGCCGGCGTCATCGATATCGGCGACGGCGACGCCGCGATCTTCAAGATCGAGAGCCACAACCATCCCTCCTTCATCGAGCCCTATCAGGGCGCGGCGACCGGCGTCGGCGGCATCCTGCGCGACGTCTTCACCATGGGCGCGCGGCCGATCGCCAACCTCAACGCGCTGCGCTTCGGCAGCCCCGACCATCCGAAGACGCGCCATCTCCTCGCGGGGGTCGTTGCCGGCATCGGCGGCTACGGCAATTGCGTCGGCGTGCCGACGGTGGGCGGCGAGTGCAACTTCCACCCCTCCTACAACGGCAACATCCTGGTCAACGCCATGACCGTGGGGCTCGCCGATGCGAGCCGCATCTTCTATTCGGCGGCGGCGGGACCGGGCAACCCGGTGATCTATGTCGGCGCCAAGACCGGGCGCGACGGCATCCACGGCGCCACCATGGCCTCGGCCGAGTTCTCCGAGGACAGCGAGGCGAAGCGGCCGACGGTGCAGGTCGGCGATCCCTTCACCGAGAAGCTGCTCATCGAGGCCTGCCTCGAGTTGATGGGCGAGGATGCCATCGTCGCCATCCAGGACATGGGCGCGGCAGGGCTCACCTCCTCCTCGGTGGAGATGGCGGGCAAAGGCGGGCTCGGCATCGAGCTCGACCTCGACCGCGTGCCGGTGCGCGAGACGGGGATGACGCCTTACGAGATCATGCTCTCCGAGAGCCAGGAGCGCATGCTGATGATCCTGAAGCCCGGCAGCGAGGCGACGGCGCGGCGCATCTTCGAGAAATGGGAGCTCGACTTCGCCGTCATCGGCAAGGTGACCGAGACCGGAACGCTGGTGCTGCGCATGGGCGGCAAGGTCGCGGCGGACATGCCGGTGGGGCCGCTCGTCACCGAAGCCCCGGTCTATGAGCGGCCCTGGGTCGCGCCGCCGCCGGCGCCGGACATTCGCGCGGAGGACGTGCCGGCGCACGATGCGATCGCCGCGCTGCGGACGCTGATCGGCTGCCCCGACCTCGCCTCCAAGCGCTGGATCTGGGAGCAGTACGACCATCTCGTGATGGGCCACACGGTGCAGCGGCCGGGCGGCGATGCGGCGGTGGTGCGCCTTCAGGGGCGGCGCAAGGCGCTGGCGCTGGTGACGGATTGCACGCCGCGCTACTGCGCCGCCGACCCGCGCCGCGGCGGCGCGCAGGCGGTGGCGGAGAGCTGGCGCAACCTCACCGCGGTGGGGGCAACGCCGCTTGCCATCACCGACAACATGAATTTCGGCAATCCCGAGCGGCCGGAGATCATGGGCCAGTTCGCGCTCGCGGTCGAAGGCATGCGCGAGGCCTGCCTCGCCCTCGACTACCCGGTCGTCTCCGGCAATGTCTCGCTCTACAACGAGACCAATGGCAGCGGCATTTTGCCGACGCCGGTGATCGGCGGCGTCGGCCTTATCGACGACGCCGCCAAGAGCATGAGCCTTGCCTTGAAGCGCGCCGGCGAGACGATCCTGCTCGTCGGCGAGACGCGCGGCCATCTCGGCAGCTCGCTCTATCTGCGCGAGGTGCTGGGGCGCGAGGACGGGGCGCCGCCGCCGGTCGACCTCGCCGCCGAGCGGCGGAACGGCGACGGCGTCAGGCGCGAGATCCTCGCCGGCAGCGTGAGCGCCTGCCATGACGTCTCGGACGGCGGGCTGCTGACGGCGCTGGCGGAGATGGTGATGGCGGGAGGGATCGGCGCCGCGGTGGAAGCCCCGGCCGGCATCGCGCCTCATGGCTTCTGGTTCGGCGAGGATCAGGCTCGTTACCTTCTCGCAACGGCCGATCCCGAAGCGGTGATGGGCCGGCTGCGCGCCGCCGGGATCCCGGTCCTGCGCCTCGGCACCACCGGCGGCGATGCGTTGACAGTGGTCGGAAGCGGTGCCATATCCACCGCAGAGTTGCAGCGCATCAACGAGGCTTGGCTGCCGGCCTACATGGCGACCTGAAGACCTCGAGCGGGGACAAACGCATGGCGATGGACGCGGCGACGATAGAGCGGTTGATCAAGGAGGGCCTGCCCGATGCGCAGGTCACCATCGAGGATCTCCGCGGCGACGGCGACCATTATGCCGCCCATGTCGTCTCCGCCGCGTTCAAAGGCAAGAGCCGCGTGCAGCAGCATCAGATGGTCTATCAGGCGCTGCGCGGCCGCATGGGGAACGAGTTGCACGCGCTGGCACTTCAAACCAGCGCGCCCGAAGGTTGAGCTGAACGCTTCCAAGGAACAGGACATGGCCACCACCAACGTCACCGTCTTCGATCGCATCAAGCAGGACATCGCCGACCATCCGGTGGTGCTGTTCATGAAGGGCACGCCCGTCTTCCCGCAATGCGGCTTCTCCGCCGCCGTGGTGCAGATCCTCACGCACATGGGCGTCAAGTTCAAAGGCATCGACGTTCTCGCCGACCCGGAGATCCGGCAAGGCATCAAGGAGTTCTCGAGCTGGCCGACCATCCCGCAGCTCTACGTCAAGGGCGAATTCGTCGGCGGCTGCGACATCATCCGCGAGATGTTCGAGACGGGCGAGCTCGGCCAGGTGCTCAGGGATAAGGGCGTCGAGACGCGGGTTTAGAGAAAGTCGTCAGTCGTCAGTTCTCAGTCGTCAGTTCCGGGTGAGCTGACGGCTTGAAGACCGACGAGCCGAGTTTGCGTCGCTGCAGGGACAGCTAGCGTCCTTCGACAAGCTCAGGATGAGGAAGACCGAGGATGGCCCTTAACCAAGGGCCACTATCAAGCCTGAGCCTCGATCAGTGCGAGTAGGCCCTTGAGAAAATCCACAGGCCGTGGCGGGCAGCCGCGGATATGGAGATCGACCGGTACCGCCGCGCCGACACTGCCGACAACGCAGGCTGGACTGCCGGCGAACAGGCCCCCGTCAATGGCACAATCGCCGGCCGCGACCACCCATTTGGGATCGGGCGTCGCACGGTAGGTCCGCTCGAGCGCCTCGCGCATGTTGTAGGTGAGAGGTCCGGTCACCAGCAGCACATCGGCGTGGCGTGGCGAAGCGACGAAGCGCAAGCCGAAGCGCTCAAGATCGTAGAAGGCGTTGTTGAGGGCATGGATTTCGAGCTCGCAGCCGTTGCACGAGCCGGCGTCGACCTCACGGATCGACAGGCTGCGGCCGAGCCGCCGGCGCGCGGTGCGCTCGACCGCCTGCGCCAACTCGGCCAGCGCGGCGTCGTCGGCCGTCGGCGCCGCTTCGGTGAGCGGGGCGTGGATCATGCCCTGAAAGATGTGCTTGCGCATAACCGCCTCAGAGATCGTGGCCCGAATACGAGCAATTGAACGACTTGTTGCAAAGCGGAAAGTCGGCGACGATGTTGCCTTCGATCGCGGCTTCGAGCAGCGGCCACTGGAACCACGACGGATCGCGCAAGTGGCAGCGCGCGATCGTGCGGTCGGCGTCGAACCGCAGCCAGACCAGCACGTCGCCGCGGAAGCCTTCGACCAGCGCCAGGCCTTCGCAGCCTTCCTCGCCGATCGCCAGGGTCGTCATCACCGGACCCCTCGGCAGGCGCGCCAGGATCTGCTCGATCAATCCGAGGCTTTGCTCGACCTCCAAGATACGGATCCAGACGCGCGCGTTGACGTCGCCGTCGCTGCGCTTGGGCACGACAAAGCGCAACTGGTCATACGGCGCATACACCAGATCACGGCGCGCATCGAAATCGCGCCCCGAGGCGCGGCCGACGAAGCCACCGGCGCCGTATTGGCGCGCCAACTCGGGTTTGAGATGGCCCGTGCCGACGGTACGATCCTGCAGGGAAGCGGTATCGTCGTAGAGCTTGACCAGCTGCGGAAAGCGCCGCCTCGCTTCCGCGACCAGGGCGCCAATCGCCACGCTGCCCTGGTCGTCGAGATCATTCGCCACGCCGCCGGGCACGATGCAATCGCGCATCAGCCGATGGCCGAACGCCGCATCGCAGGCGCGCAGGACGCGCTCGCGCAGCACGCCGGTATGCGCATGCATCAGCGCGAAGGCAGCGTCGTTGCAGACTGCGCCGATGTCGCCGAAATGATTGGCGAGCCGCTCGAGCTCGGCCATGAGCGCGCGCAGCCATACGGCGCGCGGCGGCGCCTCGCTCTCGAGCGCCACTTCGGCGGCGCGCGCGAAGGCGAAGGCATACGCAACGGTGCTGTCGCCCGAAGTCCGGCCCGCGAGCTGCGCGCCGCGTTTGAGATCGGCGCCCGCCATGAGGCCTTCGATGCCCTTGTGGACATAGCCGAGCCGTTCCTCGAGGCGCACGACGGTCTCGCCGCCAGCGGTGAAGCGGAAATTGCCGGGTTCGATAATGCCCGCATGTACGGGTCCGACGACGATGTGATGCAGGCTTTCGCCTTCGGCCGGCAGAAAGTCGTAAGGCGCGCGGGCCTCGGCGCGTGAATGCCGCCATTTGCCGTGATCGAGCCACGGCCGCGTATCCTTGGCGCCGTCGGCCACGAGACCATAGAGGTCGCGCATTGTCCGCTCGAGACGCAGGGCTGGCGGATGCACTGCGCCGACTGAAGGAAAGTGGCCGCTTGGGCAAGCGAGGCTGAGCACGGCCGTTGCGCCGCTCTCAGTATCGCGCAACGCCTGATGTGCCGTGTCGCGTTCGCCCCACAGACCCAGCAGCGTCAGGCGCCCGTCGGCGAGCGCGTGGGCGGCCTCAATCCAGGTGTCTGCGCCGACGATTGCGCGCGGTACCGGGCGGCGGGCCGCGACACGCGTTCCCTTGGCAAGAAATTCGCTCAGTACGGCCATGGCGCGCTATCCCAGGAGCCGCGAGACAAGCTGGAACCAGGCGACGAGCTGGGGCGGCAGGTAGAGACCGGCCGTCAGCACCAGCGCGACGTGGGCGAAGAGCGGAGCATAGGACGCCTTGACGGGATGGCTGGCGCCACGCGGCGCGCCGAAGGCGAGCCCGTTCAGGCGCAGGAACAGTGCGCCGAGCGCGACGAGCAATCCCAGCACGAGCAGAATCGCAAGCAGCGGCGCGCGTGCGAAGGTCGAGCTCACCAACAAAAACTCGCTCATAAAGATGCCGAGCGGCGGCAGGCCGGCGATGGCGACGACGCTGGCGACCAGGCCCCAGCCAAGCCAGGGGTGGGTCTCGGTCAGGCCGCCGATGTCGTCGATCCGCTGCGTGTTCTTAGCCTGCGCGACGTGGCCGACAGCGAAGAAGATGCCGGACTTGGTCAAACTGTGCAGCGTCATTTGCAGGAGCCCGGCGAAGTTCGCGAGTGGTCCGCCCATGCCGAAGGCGAAGGTGATGATGCCCATGTGCTCGATCGACGAATAGGCGAAGAGCCGCTTGATGTCGCGCCGACGGTAAAGCATGAACGCGGCGAAGAGCAGCGACGCCAGACCCATCGTCACCATCAGCGGGCCGGGTGCGATCGCGGCCGCATTCGCCGCCATCAGCATCTTGAAACGCAGCACGGCGTAGAGCGCGACGTTGAGCAGCAGGCCTGACAGCACTGCGGAAATCGGCGTCGGGCCTTCGGCATGGGCGTCGGGCAGCCAGGCGTGCAATGGCGCAAGCCCGACCTTGGTGCCGTAACCCAGCAGCAGGAAGATAAAGGCGACGTTGAGAAGCGCCGGATCGAAGTGTGACGATTGGGCCAGCAACCGGGTCCATACCATCGCCTCGAGGCCTTCGCCGATCACCGGCTGCGCCGCGACGTAAACCAGGATCGTGCCAAACAGCGCCAGTGCGATACCGACGCTGCCGAGGATGAAATATTTCCACGCCGCCTCGAGCGCCTCGTGCGTGCGATAGATGCCCACCATCAGGACCGTGGTCAGCGTCGCGGTCTCGATCGCCACCCACACCAGGCCGATGTTGTTAGCCATGAGCGCGACATTCATTGCGCCCATCAGCAGCTGGTACATCGCGTGATAGAAGCGCAGATAGGCCGGCGTCAGCCGTCCAGTCGCGAGCTCGTGGCCGACATAGCTGGCGCTGAACACGCTGGTGGTGAATCCCACGAAGGTATTGAGCGCGATGAAGACGACGTTGAGATCGTCGATCAGCAGGTAGGGTCCCGGCGCCCGATGCGGCTCGAACAAGAGCGAAAGTGCGGCGAGAAAGGTCAGCAGCGTCGCCGCGACGTTGAGCCGCGCGGTCAGGCGATAGCCCGGCAGCAGCGCCAATAGGGCGGCCGCCGCGAGCGGAATCAGCAGCACCAGCTCGGGTGGCACGACGAGACGGCTCATCGCTGCTCTCCGCGCGCCTGGTCGAGCGCACTGATATCGACGGTGTCGAACCGTTCGCGAATGCGGAACAGGAAAATGCCGATGACGATGAAGGCGATCAGGATCGAGAAGGCGACACTGATCTCGACAACCAGTGGCATGCCGCGCGCACCGGTCGCCGCAAGGATCAGGCCATTCTCGAGCGACATGAAGCCGACGACCTGGCCCACCGCGTTGCGCCGCGTGACCATCATCAGCAGCCCAAGCAGCACCACGGCCAGCGCGAAGGCCAGGTCCTCGCGCGCGATCGGCGCCGCCGCGGCCGTCACGCGCAGCATCACGACCATCGACAGCCCGACCAGCGCCATGCCGGCGAGCATGGTCGGACCGATGCCGACGACGGTCTCGATCTCGCGATGGATGCCGAGTCGCTCGATGATACGACGCAGTGCCACCGGGATGATGATCGCCTTAAAGCCGAGTGCCAGGGCGGCGGTGACATAGAGGTGCGGCGCGTTCTGGAGATTGGCCTGCCATGCGACCGACAGCGCCAGCACCAGGGCGTGCAACGCGTAGACATTCAGCAGCGAGGTGAGCCGGTCCTGATAAAGCAGCACGAAGCTCACCAGCACCAGGCCGCCGGCCAGCAGATGCGCCGTATCGAAGGCAAGATTGGGCATCAGAAGCTTCCCGAAACGAAGCGCAAGAGCGTGGCGAGCAGGCCCAGCATCAGTGCTGCGCCGACGAACTGTGGCACGCGGAAAACGCGCATCTTGGCGACGCTGGTTTCGAACACGGCGAGCAGCACGCCGGCGACCGCAAGCTTGGCGAGGTAGGCCGCGGCACCGATCAGCAGCGTGGTGGCGCCGGCTTGGGCGCCCGCCAGGCCCCATGGAGCGAAGATACACGCGATCAGCGAGACGTAGAGCAAGAGCTTGAGCGCCGAGGCAAGCTCGATCAGCGCCAAGTGCCGGCCCGAATACTCCAGCACCATCGCCTCGTGCACCATGGTCAGCTCCAGGTGCGTCGCCGGATTGTCGACGGGAATGCGTGCGTTCTCGGCGATGGCGACAATGATCAGCGCGAACAATGCCAGGCCGAGCGACACCGACAGGCCGGCGGCCGGCGAGCTCATGAACGCGGCGATGGTCGAGAGCTGGGTCGAGCCGGCGACGAGCGCGAGCGTGAACACGGTCATCAACATCGCCGGCTCGGCCAGCGACGCGATCATCACTTCACGGCTCGAGCCGATGCCGCCGAAGCTGGTGCCGACATCCATGCCGGCCAGTGCGAGAAAAAAGCGCGCGCTGCCGAGCAGCGCAATGATAGCGATGAGGTCCGCCGACCAGCTGAACAGCAGCCCGGTGGCGAAGGTCGGCACCAGCGCCGCCGCCACCCAGGTCGCCGCGAAGATCAGGTAGGGCGCGACGCGGAACAGCCAGCTCGCGTTCTCCGCCAGCACCACCTCCTTGCGGAGGAGGCGGGAGAGATCACGATAGGGTTGCAGGATCGAAGCGCCGCGGCGACGCGTCAACCGCGCCTTCGTCTTGCGCACGAGGCCGACCAGTCCCGGCGCCAGCAGCAGCACCAGCGCCATCTCGACGAATTGCACGGCGAGATCGTGGATCAGAGCCATATCGCCAGCACCAGCAGCAGGATGATCAGAAAACCGAAGACCAGGCTCAGATATTTGCGGATGGTGAGGAACTGGAACTGGTTGAGGCAGCCGGCCGTTGCCGCGACCGCCCCTTCAACCGGCGCGTAAAACCAATCCCACACCAGATCGTGCAGGCTCACGCGCAGCACCGCCGGCCGCGGATCGCCCGGCGGCGGCATCTCGACGCGCTCGCGCGCACGGAAGGCGATGGAGCCGTAGACGCGGCGGATCGGCTGGGCGAAGCTCGCGGCGCTGTATTGCGTCAGCGGACTCGGATCGGGCGTGCCGCAATCCCACGCCGCCGAGCGCCGGAGCGCGTGCGACGCGAAACGGTGGATGGCCATCGCCGTGATCAATCCGGCGAGGCCGGTGAAGACGAACACCAGCAGGCCGTCGTAAGAGCTGCGGCTCGCGGCGATCGGCACGATGCTGAGCCACGGATCGGTCGCCTGGACCGGCATGCGGCTGCCGATCAGCGCCTGGGTCACGGGCGCCAGCGCATCGATGACGAAGCCGGGCAGGATGCCGGCGAGCAGGCACAGCGCGGCGAGGACGAACATCGCGGTCAGCGAGAACAAGTCGGTTTCCTTCGCTTGCGCGGCGACTTGTGTGCGCGGCCGACCGAGGAACGTCACGCCGTAAGCCTTGACGAAGCATGCCGCCGCAAGCGCCGCCGACAGCGCGAGCAATGCGCCGACACCCGGCACCAGCATCTTCAAGCCCCATTGCGCCACCGCCGGACTCAGCAAAATCGCCTGGAACGTCAGCCACTCGGAGACGAATCCGTTGAGCGGCGGCAACGCCGAGATCGCGGCGCAGCCGACCAGGAACGCGAATGCGGCATAGGGCATGCGATGGATCAAGCCGCCCAGATGTTCCATGTCGCGCTCGCCGGTGGCATTCAGCACCGACCCCGCGCCGAAAAACAGCAAGCTCTTGAACAAGGAGTGGTTGAAGACATGGAACAGCGCCGCGGTGAGCGCGAGAGAAGCGGCCAGCGGCATAGCGTTCGCTTTGAAGCCAAGCGCGAGGCCGATGCCGATGAAGACGATGCCGATGTTCTCGACCGTGTGATAGGCAAGCAGACGCTTCACATCGTGCTGCATCAGCGCATAGAGCACGCCCATCACGGTCGTGATGCCGGCAAGCGCCAACACCACCATGCTCGACCACCAGCTCGGCGCCCCGAGCAGGTCGAGCACGATACGGATGAAGGCATAGACCGCGACCTTGGTCATCACCCCGCTCATCAGCGCCGAGACGTGACTCGGCGCCGCCGGATGAGCGAGCGGCAGCCAGACGTGCAGCGGCACCAGGCCGGCTTTCGATCCGGCGCCGAGGAGCGCGAGCGTCAGGACCAGCGCCGAGACCAGCGGATCGTGCTGACCCGCGCGCATGACCTCGAAGGCATAGCCGCCGTTCGGTCCGGCGAGCAGGCCGAAGGCGAGCATCAGCGCGAAGGTGCCGAAGCTCGCCATCAGCAGATAGATGTAGCCGGCGCGGCGGTTATCGGCATCGCGGTGATGCGCCATGACCAGCGCCCACGACGTCAGCGACATGAACTCCCAGCAGAGCAGAAACGTGAACGCGTCGTCGGCGATTACAACCAGGTTCATGCCGGCGAGGAAGGCGGCATAGAACGGCAGCACGCGATGCGGTGCTTCCTCATGCCTGCCGTAGCCGAGGGCATAGAGGCTCGAGGCGGCGCCGCCGAGATTCACAACGACGAGGAAGAACGCGCTCAGCGCGCCGATCCGGAAATGCGCACCGAGCCACGGTAGCGCCAGCGGCAGAACCAGCGTCGGCGCCGCGGCATTGCTCGATAGCTGCATGAGCGCCGCAATCAGCGCGACGGTGCAGGCGGCAAGGCTCAGGCCGTAGACGATCGGCGTGCCGGCGCGCGTGCGCGCCATCGTGATGCCGAGAACCGATGTAACGAGCAGCGCTGCAACGCAAGCGAGAACAACGATGAGACTCATCCGGCGTTAGAACTCCGATCAAAGCACGGTCGCCGCTGATCGGACGAATCCTCGTCCCCTAACTCAATGAAACCCCTTCCCCCAATCTCAGCGAACCCTCTCCCCGATTTTGGGAGAGAGCGAAGGGGAAGGAGGTCATGTTCGACGGCAGCCGACATGGTCTCGAACTAACTCTTTGGTGCTTTGAGCCGCACCCCGCGGCCGCCGTCGCTGCTCACCGCGCCTTCGCCGATGAGCTCGATGCCTGCTGTTGCCAGCGCATCGACCAGTTTGG
The DNA here is from genome assembly GCA_035642295.1 of Allostellaceae bacterium. GTDB lineage: Bacteria > Pseudomonadota > Alphaproteobacteria > ATCC43930 > CGMCC-115725 > DAHUYF01. The sequence goes on from DASQSR010000292.1 coordinate 10,334, forward strand.
TCAGGGAGTCGACCGTGCCACGGATCACGCCTTCACTCGCCTCCATCCGCTGGATGGTTGGCACCGACAGCCCGCAGAGTTCAGCGAGCCTTTTCTGATCGACACCGAGCAGGGCGCGCGCCGCCCGTAGCTGCGCCGCAGAGATCATGGTTTATCCATCTATACTAATGTTTCAAACATCATCATCAATGGATAATCCATAATCTGCCCCGCTCG
>DASQSR010000293.1:0-8688 GCA_035642295.1 Allostellaceae bacterium
GCCGGGGGGATGATCGATGTCCTGCAGCACCACCACCGTCGGCAGGTCGGATGCTGCTACGTAATCGTACCAGTCGAGGCGGTTGGCGACCGGCCCGCGCGGCGGCTCCTTGGCGCGGATCGTGCCGGTGCGCGCCAGCCCCACCATCGGCGGCAGCTTCGGATCGACCGCCACCATCGGCTCGACGGTGAAGCCGATGGCGCGGCGCTCCGGCATGACGATCTCGAGCGCATTGCAGATCGTCGGCACATCCCATTGCCGCAGCGTCTCGAGATCCTGGCGCGTGAACAGCCGTTCCGGCATGGTGCTCCTCCTCGTTGGGTTGCGGCACTCTTCCACGCAAGGCCCCGAGGGGCAAGGCCGGGGTCACGCCAATTGTGCTATAACCGCCGGCAGTCGCCACGGTGAGGCCGGTTCAGTCCCGCGTACAGGACGCGGATGCCGGGCGTCCGAAGCGGCAGAGGTCGCCATGCAGTCGGTCGTCATATCCCGTCTCGCTGAAGTGAAGCGGCTTTGCCGGCACTTCCATGTGCGGCGGCTTGACCTCTTCGGCTCAGCCGCGCGGGCTGATTTTGACCCGGCGTGCAGCGATCTCGATTTCCTCGTCGAGTTCGAGCCGGGCGCCCCGGGCAAGGCGCTCGACACCTATTTCGGCCTCAAGGAGGCGCTGGAGCAGCTTTTCGGCCGGCCGGTCGATCTCGTCATGCCCGGCGCCGTCGAGAACCCCTATCTCAGCCGCAGCATCAACGAAAACCGCCAGATCGTCTATGCGGCGTGACCCTCGCGCTCTGCTCTGGGATGCGCAGCGCGCCGCGCAGGCCATCACCGAGTTTACGCGAGGGATCGGCTATACCGAATTCGCCGGGGGGCTGTTGCTGAGGTCGGCGGTTGAGCGGCAGTTCGAGATCATCGGGGAAGCGCTGGCGCAGCTGTCCAAGATCGCGCCGGAAGTCGCCGAAGAATTGCCGAATCTTCGGCGCATCGTTGCCTTTCGCAACATCTTGATCCACGGCTACGCCACGATAGACCGTGAGATCGTCTGGCGAGCCGTCCACGAGAGCCTTCCAGAGCTTCAAGCGAGTCTTGCAGCGCTCCTCGGTGAAATGCCCGAAGACGCGCCGTGAGCGACCGGCCTGGAGCCGCACATTCTTCGCCGGACAGCCAAACTAACTCGTCAGTGCCGTTGCGCCCTGAGGCGGCACCGTCGCGCCGGCCTCGGCCAGCAGCCTCGCCGTCGCGCCCTCGATCCGGCGCTCCAGCTCCTGCATCACCGCCTGGCGCGCGCCGCCGGGCGGGATCGGCGGCAGGATCTCGAGGATGATCCGCCCCGGCCGCTTCAGGAAGCTGCGGCGACGCCAGAAGAGGCCGCTGTTGACCGCCACCGGCACCAGCGGCAGGCCGAGCTGGCGGTAGAGCGCGGCGACGCCGGGCTGATAGGGGCGGTGCGTCCCCGGCGCGGTGCGCGTTCCTTCCGGGAAGATGACCAGCGGCCTGCCGATGGACGCGGCGCGCTGGCCGGCGGCGACCAGCTTGCGCAGGGCCTGGGCGCCGGCCTTGCGGTCGATCGCGATCATGCCGGCCTTCCAGAGATACCAGCCATAGAACGGGATCCACATCAATTCTTGTTTGAGCACGATCGCGGGATCGTCGAACACGACCGCGACGGCGAAGGTGTCCCAGGCCGACTGATGCTTCATGGCGATGATCGCCGGGCCCGCCGGCAGGTGCTCGCGCCCGCGTACCTCGTAATCGAGACCGGCGATCACCGCGGCGAGCCGCAGGATCGCCGCCGCCCAGCTGCGGCCGAAGCGGTAGGCGAGGTGCCGCGACAGCACCAGCACCGGCAGGCCCAGGATCGCCTCGAGCGCGGTGACGAGATAGAGCGCAAGGTTGAAGGCGAGCGAGCGGATGAGGATCACGGCGTCGCCTCGGCCTCGCCGTCCCTGCCGGCGTCGCGGATGAGATAGGGCCGCGCCAGCGCCAGCAGGTATTTGTCGTACTCGCCGAGGAACAGCATCGCCGTGCCGGGGAACTTCCACCAGCGGCGCTGCTTCACCGTCTCGGGGAACACCGGGTTGGGGATGATGCGGATCTCCGGCATGGCGCGCGAGAATTCGAGGAGGCTGCGCGGCATGTGGTAGCTCGCCGTCACCAGCCGCAGCGAGTGGAAGCCCTCGCTCTTCATCCATTGCGCCGTCTCGAGCGCGTTGCCCAGCGTGTTGTCGGCCTCATGCCCGAGCACGATGCAGCAGGCGACGTGCTCCGGCGACTGGCGCGACACATGGAGCAGCGCCGCCACGTCGGTCGAGTGATAGACGCCGGAGATGAACAGCTTCTGCGCCTTGCCCGCGGCGAGCAGGGCGAGCCCGCTCTGGACGCGCAGGCTGCCGCCGGTGAGGACGACGATGGCGTCGGTCTTGCTCTCGGCATCGCCGACCTCGCCCGGGATCGAGCGCGCGAACCAGACGAGCCCGCCGAGCCAGAGCGCGGCGAGCACCGCCAGCAGCGCCGCCGGCACGCCGACGCGGCGAGGTCGGAAGCCTCCCCCTCGCCCCGTCGCGGGGAGGCTCATGGCATGCGCTTCAGCGCGCGCAGCACGGTGAGGCGCGCCGTCAGCATGGCGATGAGCGCGGCGAGGAACGGCAGCGCCAGCAGCAGCAGCCAATGCCACGCCGCCAGCTGCAGCGAAGGCAGGAGCCGCACCTGGTCGCCGAACAGCGCCGTGGCGGCGCTGGCGTGGCCGATGCCGAACAGCGTCAGCAGCGTGAGCAGCAGGCCGCCAAGCCCGCCGCGCAGCCCGAGCTCGAGCGCCTGACGCTGGAACTGGTCGGCGATGTAGCCGTCGCGCGCGCCGATGAGGTGCAGCACCTCGATCACCGCGTGATGCACGGCGAGGCCGGCGCGGGTGGTGAAGATCACGGTGAGCACCGCGGCGCCGCCGATCAGCAGCACGATCGCGACCGCCGTCGCCTCGATCGACAGCACGAGTCCGGCAAGCCGGTCGAGCCACAGGCGGTGATCGTCGAGCACCGCGCCGGGCGCCGCGGCCGCGAGCCGCGTCTTCAGCGGCGCAAGATCGGGCGGCTGCGCCTGGTCGATGCGGAGATCGATGAGCCGTGGCAGCGCCAGCTCCTCCGGCGTCAGCGCCGTGCCGAGCCAGGGCTCGATCAGTTTCGCCGTCGCCTCCCGCGACAGCGCCTCGGCGCTGATGACGCCAGGCGTCGCGCGCAGCAATTGCAGCACGCCGGGGAGCGGATCGGGCGCGCCCGCTTCGGCCGGCGGCAGCTGCACGGTCAGCGTGCCGGCGAGGCTTTCGTCCCAGCGCTGCAGCGTATGCTGCAGCACCAGCGTCCCGGCCAGGGCGAGGCCGGCGAGGTAGACCATGAGCGCGATGATCCACGGCAGGAAGCGCACCGAGCCGTCGCGGTTGAGGGGAATGTCGAGGCGGCGCGACAGCATGGCGTGGGTTACCCCGCCTGCCGCTCGCGGGCCCGCAGCTGGGTCAGCTCGCCGTTCTCGAGATGGAGCCGCGCATGCCCGAAGCGCGTCACCAGCGCCTCGTTGTGGGAGGCGATGACGAGCGTCGTGCCGAGCTTGTTCATTTCCTCGAAGAGGCGCAGCAGCCGCAGCGCCATCTCGTCGTCGACATTGCCGGTCGGCTCGTCGGCGAGCAGCAGGCTCGGCCGGCCGATGACGGCGCGGGCGATGGCGACGCGCTGCTGCTGTCCGCCCGACAGCGTCGCCGGCCGCGCGTTGAGCTTGTCGGCGAGCCCGACCCAGCGCAGCAGCTCGGTCACGTGCTCGCGGATCTGCTCCTCCGGCAGCCCGGCGACGCGCAGCGGCAGGGCGACGTTGTCGAAGGCCGAGAGATGCTCGATGAGACGGAAATCCTGGAAGACGACGCCGACCTTGCGCCTCAATGCCGGCAGCTCGCGCCGCGGCGTGGTGGCGATGTCGCGGCCGAAGAGCGAGATGAGGCCGCGCGACGGCCGCTCGGCGAGGTAGATGAGCTTCAACAGGCTGGTCTTGCCGGCGCCGCTCGGGCCGGTGAGGAAGTGGAAGGAGCCGGCGGCGAGCTCCATGGTGATGTCGCGCAGCACCTCGGGTCCCGCACCGTACCGCATGCCGACATTCTCGAAGCGAACCAAGGAGCGCGCTCTCCGTCGCACCGCGGCTTGACCGTCGCCGCCGGGGCAAGATGGCACGATGCGGCGCCGCGCGTCCAGAAGCCGGCGCCGGTGCCGCCCCGCTCGCCGGCAGAGCGCGGAGGTCGCGGCAGATCCGCCTGGATTTCCTGGGAAATCGGCACCGGACGGGCCACGGCGAGGGTGGGCCGAGGCGTCCCGTTGCCCGTCGCGCTGCTCCGGGCGGCGAGTCGCGGCGGGCGGCGGCGGCGAGTCGGCTGTCCCCCTGACGGCCCGCCGCGACGAGTTTCCTTTGCTTCGCCTGGTGATTGAGCCCTATAAGGTGAAAAACCGCCGCGCGGCACCGATGATCGTTACCTGTCCCGCCTGCTCCACGCGATATCTCGTCGACCCCCGCGCGCTGGGCGAGACCGGGCGGGTCGTGCGCTGCGCGAATTGCGCTCATACGTGGCATCAGGACCCGGCCGAGGACGCGCCGCGCCGGGTCGAGCTGCCGCCCGTCGAGCCGCCGCCGGCGCCGGAGATGACGCTGCGCGGCGCCGGCCGGGTGCAGCTTCCGGCGCTGGCGCCGCCGCGGCGGCGCCTCTCGGGGGTGGGCTGGGCGGCCTATCTCATCGTGCTCGCCGGCATCGTCGCGGGCGGGTTGTGGTTTACCCGCGACCAGGTGGTGAGCCGGTTCCCGGCGACCGCCCGCTACTACCAGATGCTCGGCGTTCCCGTCGAGACCGCAGAAGGCAGCTTCGACTTCCACAACGTGATGCCGATTCGCGACACCGAGAACGGCCTGCCGACGTTGGTCATCGAGGGGCAGGTGGTGAACGTCTCGAAGGTGGCGCGGCGCGTGCCGAAGCTCAAGGTGACCTTGCTCGACAGCAACAATCACGAGTTGCAGTCCTGGGAGTTCACGGTCAGCGACGACCGGCTCCTGCCGGGCGCCAGCACCGCCTTCCGCACCAGCATTGCCCAGCCCAACGAAGCGGCGACGATGATCAAGGTCTCGGTCGCGGGCAGCGGTTAGCAGCGTGGCGAAGATCCTGGTGGCGGAGGACGACAAGGCGGTAAGCGCCTTCGTCGCGCGCGCGCTCCAGCATCGCGGCCATCACGTGACCACCGCGCCCGACGGCTCGGCGGCCCTCTCCGTCCTCGCCGTCGCGCGCTTCGACCTGCTGCTCACCGACATCGTCATGCCCAATCTCGACGGCATCGCCTTGGCGCTGAAGGCCAGCAAGGACCATCCCGAGATGCGCATCCTGCTGATGACCGGCTTTGCCAGCGAGCGCCAGCGCGCCCACAACCTCGAGGCGCTGATCCACCGCGTCATCGAGAAGCCGTTCACGCTCGAGCAGATCTGCGCCGCGGTCGAGGAGGAGCTGGCGCGTTAGCGCCGCTCTTGATTAAATCAGCTAGCGGATGCGCGCCACCGCCTGCCGCAAGGCCTCGGCGCTCTGCTCCAGCGCCTTCTGTTCCTCGGGATCGAGCGGCGCCACCAGGATCTCGCCGGCGCCGCTGCGGCCGACGATCGCGGGAACCGACAAGGTCGTGCCATAGCGCTCGTCATGGACGCCGATCGGGATTGCCGCACGCTCGTCGCGCAGCACCATCTCGGCGAGCCGGGCCGACACCATGCCGATGCCGTATTGGCTGGCGTTGTTGCCGTCGATGATGGCGATGTTGGCATAGCGCACCTCGCGCTCGATGCCGGGGCGGAACGCCTCCGGCGCGATCCCGCGCTCGGCGAGCATGGCCGCCAGCGGCACGCCGGCGATGCGCACGCCCGACCAGACGAACACCTCCGAGGTGCCGTGCTCGCCCAGGATCTGCGCCTCGACCGCGGCGGGATCGACGCCGAGCGCCGCGCCGATATGGACGCGGAGCCGCAGGCTGTCGAGATAGGTTCCGGTGCTGAGGACGCGCCCGTGGCCGGCGAGCTTGCGCGCGAGCTCGGCGAGCGGGTCCGGCGGATCGGTCACGACGAGAATCACCGCCTCGGGTGCGACGGCGACGATTTGCGGCACGATGTCGCGAAAGACGCCGGCATTGGTGTCGAGCAGCCGCAGCCGGCCGGCCGGGTCGGAGCGGTCGGTGGCGCCGCCGGATTTCTCGTTGACCCCCGCGGTGATCATGACGAGGCCGCAGCCGGCGAGGTCGCCGTAATCGCCGGCCGCGACCTCGACCCGCCCGGACAGCGGCGCGCCGTAGCGCATGTCGGTGGCGACCGCCTTGGCGCGCGCATGGTTGCGGTCGAGGACGACGATGTGGCGCGCGCGGCCGCGCATGATCAGGGCGAAGACTGAGGCCGAGCCGACCGCCCCGGCCCCGATGACGCCGATCTTCATGAGGCTGTCTCCGCGTGAGCGCCCGTCGCATTGCCGCGCGGCGGCGGGTCAAAACTGCTTCAGGAGCCGATCGATGTAGTCGCGTTCGGTCTCGGGGCGGCTGCGCTCGCCGGCCCGGCGCCGGAGCTCGTCGAGAATGGTTTTCGCCTTCTCCACCGCGTAGTTGCTGGCGGGTCCGCCCATCCGCATGCGCCCGCCGTCGTCGAGCCCGCCACTGGCGTCGTCCTGGGGATTGAGCCGGCCGAAGGGATCGCGGTCCGACTGGCTCACGCCGTCCCGGTCGCCGGGATCGGTGCCGCCGGGTTGCCCGTTGTTCATCTCGCCCAGCAGCTGCTGCGCGAGGCTGCGCGCCGCCTGCTGCAACTGGTCGAGCGCTTCGGTCTGCGGCCCGATGGCATCGCCGGGCTGGCCCTGCTGCAGCGCGTCCTCGGCGCCGCGCATGGCGCGCTCGGCGCGGCCCAGCGATTGCGGGATCTCGCCCCCCTGACCCAGCCGGCGCATCAGCTCGCCGAGCTGGCGCCGGAGGGCTTGCTGGTCGCCGGCCATGTCGCCCTGGCCTGGGCTCATCTGACCCTGGCCGTTCGGCGCCATCTGCCCCATCTGTCCCGACTGGCCGGGGCGCGACTGGCGGAAGCTCTTGTCGAGGAGCTGCTGCTGGCGCTCCATCATCTGCTGCATCTGGCCCAGCATCTGGCTTGCTCCGCCACGCATCTGGCCGGGTTGCGCCAGGCGCAGGTTCTCCAGCATGTCCTGGAGCTGCGACAGCAGATCGCGGGCCGCGTCGCGCGATCCCGTGCGCGCCAGCTCTTGGGCGCGATCGAGCATTCGCTGCAGATCCTGCTGGCTCAGGAGGCGCGAGGGATCGATCGGCGTCTGGTCCTGGTTCTGCTGCTGCGCGTTCTGCGCCAGCGCCTGGAGATAGCGGTTGATCGCCTCGCGCAGCTGCTGCATCAGCCGGTTGATCTCGGCATCGGGGGCGTTGTGCGCCAGCGCGTCCTGCAGCGCCTTCATCGCATCGCGCAGGTCGCGCTGCATCAGCGGCGTGCGGCCGTCCTCGATGCGCACCGCCGTGTTCCAGAGCAGCTGCTGCACCGCCGGCACCGCGTTCGCGTCGCGGTCGAGGACGAGCCGCGCCTGCGCCGTGCGCAAGGCGAGGAAGACGACGATGTCGTCATTGAAGAGGCTTGGCCGGAGCGAGAGATCGGAGAGCGTCTCGGCGACGACATCGCGCTGCGTCGGGTCGAGGGTAAGCTGCTTGCGCTGCTCGATGATCGCCCGCGCCACCGGGTTGTGGAAGACCCGTTCCGGCAGGGTGATGCGCAGCGTGTCGCTCTCGCCGGTCTGGCCCAGCGCGTCCCTGGCCTCGAGATGGATGTCCACCGGCAACCCGGCCCAGGGATGCGCCGTCAGGTCGTTGTAGCTGGTATCGTGGACATCCCGGAGATGCTGGCCCGGCAGCGGCAGGTCGAGCACGATCGGCGGGCTCTTGTCGCCCGGCCGCGCGATCACTGCCTTGGCGCCCTCGACGCCGTAATCGTCGCTCGCCTGGTATTCAAGGCGCAGCACGGCGCGGTCGGTGTGCTGCGGCGGCTTGGCGAAGTCGATCGTCGGCGGCAGGTCCGGGATGATGGTGATCGGCCAGCTGCCGAGGGTATAGCCGTCCTGCTCCACCGCGAGGGTGTGGCCGGCGGTCAGCGTCGCCGCGCCCTTGAAATTCTCGGCGTCGATGCGGCTGAACGCGCTGGCCTTGTCGTCGATCTCGAGCTGGGGCGCGCTGCCCCGGCCATGGACCTGCGCCAGCACCGTGCTGCCGATGGGCACGGCGATCGGCGCGCCGGGCGCCTTGGCCGGCAGGAAGAGCGGCGGCAGGCCGGTGTATTCGGGCGGCGTCACCCAGATGTCGAGGCTCGCTTCAGCGCCGCCGCCGCCCGCCGAAATGGCGGGCGAGAGCGAGCGCAACAGCCGCTCCGACCAGTCGGGGCCGGCATCGACCGCGCCCAGCAGCAGCAGCAGCGCCAGCGCCGCGCGCAGGCCGAAGCTGCGGGCGCCCTGCTCGCGCGCGATGGCGATGGCGGCGAGATAGGCGTTTTCGGCGCGGGCGGGATCTTCCCGATCGGCCTTCAAGAGGATGTCGCCGCGGATGCGTTGAAGGAAGGCGTCGGTCCCGATTTGCCCCGTCTGCTTAGCCAGCGTCAGCGCCTCATCGA
>DASQSR010000294.1:0-3885 GCA_035642295.1 Allostellaceae bacterium
GCAAGCGGCGCCGCCGACGAAGCTGGCGGTGCCGGCGACGAGCACGTCCGCGCCGGCCGCCGCCGCCGCCGCCGCGGTCTCGGCATTGATGCCGCCGTCGACTTCGAGGTCGACGGCGCGGCCGAGCCGGTCGATCGCGCGGCGCAGCGCCGCGATCTTGTCGAGCTGCGAGGCGATGAAGCTCTGGCCACCGAAGCCGGGATTGACGCTCATCACCAGCACGAGATCGACATCGCCCAGCACCGGCTCGACGGCGGCGAGCGGCGTTCCCGGGTTCAGCGCGACGCCGGCTTTCTTGCCCAGCGACTTCACCAATTGCAGGGTGCGATGGAGATGCGGCCCCGCCTCGGGATGGCAAGTGATGATGTCGGCGCCCGCGGCGGCGAACTCGGCGACAAAGGGGTCGATCGGCGCGATCATCAGATGCACGTCGAAGGGCAGGGGCGAATGGGGGCGCAGCGCCTTCACCACCGTTGGCCCGATGGTGAGGTTGGGGACGAAGTGCCCGTCCATCACGTCGATGTGGATGTAATCGGCGCCCGCGGCGGTGATCGCGCGGACTTCTTCGCCCAGCCGCGCAAAATCGGCCGACAGGAGCGACGGCGCGATGCGAATCGCCTGCTGCATGCGGCTTGGTAACAGGGAACCGCCGGGCCCGCAAGCGCGGCGGAATCAGCCGTTGCGCACCAGCCGCGCGGCGTAGAAGCCGTCGATGCCGTCGAGCTCGGAAAGATGGCTCGGCAGGGTGCGCAGATCGCCGTCCGCCGTCAGGCACTCGGCCATACCGCCGATCTCGGTCGCGGCAATCGGCTTGCGCCGTACCGGCGCGCCGCGCGACAGCAGGCGCTGCACCTGCTGCACGCCTTCCTGCGGCTCGAGCGAGCAGGTGCAGTAGACCAGCGTGCCCCCCGGCGCCAGCATGTCGATGGCGGCGTTCACCAGCCGCTCCTGCACCGCGGCGAGCCGGGTGACGTCGTCCGGCGATTTCAGATGCGGCACGTCGGGATGGCGGCGGATAGCGCCGGTGGCGGTGCAGGGCGCATCGAGCAGGACATAACGCGCCGGCTCCGGCGGGCGCCAGGTCGCGGCGTCGGCGACCAGGCTCTCTACCGGCAGCGATAGCCGCGAGAGATTGGCATTGAGCCGGTCGAGACGGCGCGGCGAGCGGTCGATGGCGGTGACCCGCGCGCCCTGGGCGGCAAGCTGCGCCGTCTTGCCGCCGGGCGCGGCGCAGAGATCGAGCACCCGCTGCCCGGCGATGTCGCCGAAGAGCGTCGCGGGAATGGCCGCCGCCGCGTCCTGCACCCACCACGCGCCTTCGCTGTACCCCGGGAGACTCATGATCGCGCCGCCGCCGGTGCGGCGGAGCGTGCCGGTCGGCAACAGCGTCGCCTCGAGCAAGGCGCGCCACTTCTCGGCGTCGCTGCGTACGGTGATGTCGAGCGGCGCTTCCTTCAGATGCGCGATGGCGATGCTGCGTGCGACGGTTTCGCCATAGGTCTGGCTCCACGCATGCCAGAGCCAGTCGGGCGTATCGAGCCGCGCCGCATCCTGCTGCGCCACCAGCCCCTGGCCTTCCTGGCTGAGGCGGCGCAGCACCGCGTTGACCAGGCCCTTGTGCGAGAGGAAGCCGCGGAGATCGGCGAGATCGACGGTGGTGGCGACGGCGGCGTGCGGCGGCGTGCGCAGGAAGAGAAGCTGCGCGATGCCGAGCCGCAGCATATCGTGCACCATGGCGGCGCGCGGCGGCAGCGGCGTGTTGAGACAATGCGCGATCAGCGCGTCGATCTGACCGAGGCGACGGAGCACCGTTGCGACCAGCAGCCGGGCAAACGCGCGGTCGCGCGCCGGCAGTCCGCCGATCTCCGAGTTATCGTCGATCGCGTCGTCGAGGGGCCGCTTTCGACGCAGCACGGCGCCGATCAGATCGATGGCAACACTGCGTGCCGTGGCTGGAGCGGTCTGGGTTGGTGCGGAATGTACTGCCAATGGATCAATGCCCCAAGGTTCCCAGGTAACCACAAACGTCACACCAGGATGATCGTTCCGGCGCAACGCCGCTCACGCCGTGCGCTGCGTCCCCCACGGGCGGGACGGTGCCGCGCCCCACGGCCCGCTGCCGCCGATGCCGCGCGCCGCCGCCATCGCTTCGAGCCGGCGCACGCGCTCATCGGTTGCGGGATGCGTAGCGAAGAGGCCGGCGAGGCTCGCGCTATGGAGCGGGTTGATGATGAAAAGATGGGCGGTCGCCGGGTTGCGCTCCGCGTCGGGCACCATCGTGCGGCGCGCCAGCGCTTCGATCTTGCCGAGCGCCGAGGCGAGCGACTGCGGATCGCCGCTGATCTCGGCGCCGCGGCGGTCGGCCTCGTATTCGCGCGTGCGCGAGATCGCCATCTGCACCAGCAGCGCCGCAACCGGCGCCAGTATGGCGACCAGCAGCGCACCGAGCATGCCGAGCGGGGCATCGCGCTCGTCGTCGCGCGGGCCGAGGAAGAAGGCGAAGTTCGCGAGCATGCCGATCGCGCCGGCGATCGTCGCGGCGACGGTCATGGTGAGCGTGTCGCGATGCACGACATGCGACAGCTCGTGGCCGATCACCGCGGCGACTTCCGCCGCGTCGAGCGCGCCGAGCAGTCCGCGCGTCACCGCCACCGCCGCGTGCCGGGGATCGCGCCCGGTGGCAAACGCGTTGGGCTGCGCGCTCTCGATCAGGTAGAGCCGCGGCGTCGGAATGCCGGCACGCCGCGCCAGCTCGGCGACGGTGTCGAAGAGCCGCGGCGCCTCGGCGCGCGCGATCGGCCGTGCACCATAGGCGGCGAGCACCAGCCGATCGGCGTTCCAATAGGCGAAAAGATTGGTCGCGGCGCCGATCGCCAGCGCGATCAGCATGCCGCTCGCGCCGCCGATCAGCCATCCCGCGCCCATGAACAGCGCCGTCAAGGCCGCGATAAGGACGCCGGTGCGGAAAAGGTTGTTCATTGCCAAGCCGATGAGAGCTGCCTCAGCATAGCTGGCCCTCCAGGCGAAGATCGTCAAGCCTTGGCAACCGGTCCGGCAAGGGGCATATCTGGGACATGGCCGAGTCCGATCCCAAATCCGCTGCCGGGAAACCGGTGGCGCCGGCGCAAAAGACCGGTGCGGAACCGCCGCGGCCGCGCGAGATCGGCGGCCCCAGCGGGCCGGAGCCGACGCGCTACGGCGATTGGGAGCGGAACGGCCGCTGCACCGACTTCTGAACGACCGCCGCGCCGCTCAGCGCGCGTGGTGACCGGCGGTGCCTGGGCTCCAGGGCGGCGGATCGCTGGCGGGAAAGCTCGCGTCCGACGCGTGCTCGATCGCATCGCGGAGGGATGAGTGCCGCTCCTCCAGCCGATGTGCCCGCCCGCTGGTATCGATCCCGAGAGCCTGGTACAGCGCGCAGTGGCCGCCTGCGCCGCGCGTGACAAACCACGCTCCCGCGGCCGCCATCAGCGCGCTCGCGAGCGAAGGCCGCCGCGCCAGGCCGTAGCCAAGCAGCAGGGCGCCGCCGATCCCCGAGACGACGCGCTCGCCATCGCTGACGTTGCGCCAAGAGAGCGGCGCGGCGGTATCGGCCAAGATCGGATCCCCCGGCATGAGGCGGTGCCCGCGGTGTCAGGCATGAGGCTAAACGGGCGGCCCGGGGCGAGGTTCCGATCCGCGCCCTCGCGGCGCCGCTCACTCCGGGCTAGGCTCGAGTTCGACCCCGAAGGAGGATCGCCATGGAGTTCAGCGACCGGCACGTGATCGTCACGGGCGGCACGGGCGCGCTTGGCAGCGCGGTGGTCGGTGCCCTGCTCGAGCGCGGCGCCCATTGCCATGTGCCGTTCATTACCGCCGCGGAAGCGGCGGGATACCGCTGGCGCG
>DASQSR010000295.1:0-5917 GCA_035642295.1 Allostellaceae bacterium
AGCGCCGCATCTCCCGCTTGGCGAGCTCGATGAAATAAGTGCCGAGCTTGTTGCCGACGCCGCGCGAGCCCGAATGCAGCATCACCCAGAGCCGATCCGCCTCATCGAGGCAGAGCTCGATAAAGTGGTTGCCGGTGCCGAGCGTGCCGAGATGCCCCAGCGCGCGCGGATGCGTGACCTTGGGATGAGCCTCGAGGATGCGGGCATAGCCGTCCTTGAGGTCGTCCCAGGCGGCGCCGACGCGCGCCGGCGGCTCGCTACCCCACGCGCCCTTGTCGTTGCGGCCGCCATTGTCGGTCCGGCCATGCGGCACTGCGGCTTCGATCGCCGTCCGAAGCGCACCCAAGCTGTCGGGCAAGGACGCCGCCCGGACGTTCGTCCGCACCGCCGCCATGCCGCAGCCGATATCGACGCCGACGGCGGCAGGCACGATCGCGCCGACCGTCGGAATGACGCTGCCGACGGTAGCGCCCATGCCCCAGTGAACGTCCGGCATGACGGCGACATGCTTGTGAATGAAGGGCAGCCGCGCGACGTTCTCGAGCTGCTGGCGCGCGGCATCCTCGATCGGAACGCCCCGCGTCCAGGCCTTGATCGGCGCGCCGCCGGTCCCGATCATGTCGTAGTCGACCCTGCTCATCTCATCCTCCTGCACGCGCCCGCGCGCCTTATCGGTCGCTCCGCGCACGCACCTTCCCGTTTGCATCCGCACCCTCTGCGGTTGCGTTTCAGCCAACAAAAAACCCCACCGAGCGGATCGCCTGAGGCGGGCTCGGTGGGGTCCTGATCCAGGACCTGGTGCGCGGGCTACATCACCCTCGCACCTTCCAAGCCTCGCCGGTTCAGATAGCGGCGGTTGCAAAATAGCCCGGTTTCGCGGGCATTGGCCGTGACCGGCGCCGCTCCGAGCCGCATGATCGCGGGACGCGCGGACATGCGCATGCCGCGCGCGGTCACGGCTTTCGCCGGCGCCAGCCTCAGCATGAATGTCCGCAACGCGACCATGACGAAACCCGATGTCCCTTCCCTATGAAATCGGCCCGCACAACCACGGCGGGAGACTGTATCTATCCGCGGCGCCGCCAATCGTCAAGCGCAATTGCAGACAATGCGTATCCGCACTGCAGGCGATTCCATCGCCCCGCCGTGCATGAGAAAATGGGGGCGGAGTTTCTTTGCCTACGGGCCGTCGAGGCCCCAGTGACCACGGTGGCTGAATAAATCTACTCTGACGCCGTTTTCTCGCCGCGATGAACACGGCCCCGCCAGATCGCAGGCGCCGAGCGCGCGGCTACCCCCCACCCGGCATCGCGCGCGAGAGCGCTGCGCGCTCGCGCGCGATGCCGACCTCCCCCTCAAGGGGGGAGGAGGAGATGGAGGGTCGAGCTCGTGAGCATTGAAGTCTGCGAGAATGGCCTCGGCCGAAGATGCTTCGGCGCGGTCGGCGCGGCCCCACCTCACCGACAACCCGTTCGATCGCTTTGCGGGTGACCCGTTCGCCGGCTTCGCCGGCGAACCCTTCGGGGCCGGTCGCTAAGCGACCGGCCGGGTTCTCCCTCTCCGCCCCAATGGGGCGGAGAGGGAGAGATGTTGGGACGCAGAGATAGGGTGAGGCGCGACGGCTTGCACGGCATCGTCACATCAACGTCACATAACAGTCATACGAATGTCGCGTCGGCAGTGGCATGACTCCGCGCTTCACGGCCAGCGGGCGACACAATAAGCTGGCGGCAAAGACCGATGCGTGGTCGTAACTGTAACCCGTCGCCAACGAGGGGGAGATAGCCCATGGCCAATACCGCCGCGAAAGCGCGCGCCAACACGGCGCCGAAGACCGTTCAGGAATACATCGACGAATTGCCGGTGTGGTCCGACGGCACGTCGCTCAAATCGACGCCGATGACGGGGATGCAGTGGCGCATCTGGACGCTCGCGGCGTTCGGCAAGTTCTTCGAGGGCTTCGTCGTGTTCATGGGCGGCGTCACCATGCCGCTGATCACCCGCGAATTCCACCTCGCCGCCGCCGAGAAGGGCTTCGTCACCTCGGCGAGCCTCGCCGGCATCCTGTTCGGCACCATCCTGCTCGGCGGCCTCTCCGACTATTTCGGCCGCAAGCGGATGTTCATCGCCGAGATGGTCATCTTCTGCCTGTTCCTCGCCCTGCTGATCATGGTGCAGGACTTCTGGTCGCTGGTGATCTGCCTCTTCGGCGTCGGCATGGCGCTGGGCTGCGACTACCCGACGGCGCACATGATCATCTCCGAGAACATCCCCAGCGTCTCGCGCGGCCGCCTCGTGCTCGGCGCCTTCGCCTTCCAGGCGATCGGCGCCATGTGCGGCATCGCGATCGGCGCGCTGGTGCTGGTCATCTATCCGAGCCTCGATGCCTGGCGCTGGATGTACGCGACCGCCCTGGTGCCGGCCGTGCTCATCACCGTCGGCCGCTTCTTCATCACCGAAAGCGCCAACTGGCTGGTCGTGCGCGGCGCGCATGACCAGGCGGAAAAGGCCGTGACCCGCCTCCTCCACCGCAAGCCGCTCTATCCGCAGGCGGTGACGCTCGTGCGTCATGTCGCCCATGAGGCGAGCGCCTCGAAGAAGAGCTTCCTGGCGCTGTTCAACACGCGCAACCGCCGCGCCACGATCTTCTCCTCGGCGCCGTGGTTCCTCCAGGACCTCGGCACCTACGGCATCGGCGTCTTCACCCCGACGCTCATCGCCAGCGCCCTCGGCAGCGGTCCCGACCGGATCCGCAGCCCCGCCGATCTCATCGCCAGCGGCATTCATTCGGCGGAAGCGGCGGCGCTGACGACCTCGCTGCTGATCGTCGGCATCGTCTTCGCCATCGGCCTCGCCGACACCTTCGGGCGCATCCGGCTGCAGATCTTCGGCTTCCTCGGCTGCGCCGTCGGCCTCGCCGTCGCCACCATGTCGATCGACGCGTCGGGCGCGCTCAAGCTCGACCTCATCATGGGCGGCGTGATGCTGTTCAACTTCATGACCAATATCGGCCCCAACGCGCAGACCTACCTGCTCGCCGGCGAAGTGTTCCCGACCGAGGTGCGCGGCATGGGCGCGGGCTTCGCGGCGATGATCGGCAAGGTCGGCGCGGTGGCGACGACCTTCGGCTTCCCGATCCTGCTCGCCTCCATCGGCACGCGCACGCTGCTCTACAGCCTCGCCGCGACGTCGGTGCTGGGCGCCATCGTCACCTGGATCTGGCGCATCGAGACCACCGGGGTCAATCTCGACCGGATCGGGCGCTGAGAAAAGACATCGGAGGAGACGCGTTCATGACGAACCAACTTCGCCGCGCGCTCGCCGGCGCCGCAATCGCCTGCGCCTGCGCGGTGCCGGCCGCCTTTGCCGCCGGCATCACGCTCAACGAGAGCGGCTCGACCCTGCTCCTGCCGCTGTTCCAGTCCTGGATCGCCGGCTACAAGAGCATCGCGCCCGACATCGACCTGACCGCGGCGGGGACCGGCTCCACGGCCGGCACCGCGGCGGCGCTCGCGGGCTCGGTCCGCATCGGCGCCTCCGACGCCTATCTCTCCGACCAGGCGGCGGCGCACAACCCCGAGATTCTCGACATTCCGCTCGCCATCTCGGCGCAGACGATCAACTACAATTTGCCGGGCCTCAACGCGGCGCAGATCAGGATCAACGGCCCGATCCTCGCCGGCATCTATTCCGGCGCGATCACCCAATGGGACGATCCCAAGATCAAGGCGATCAATCCGGACGCGGCGCTGCCGCATCAGGCGATCATCCCGGTCCGCCGCGCCGACGGCTCCGGCGATACCTTCATCTTCTCCCAGTTCCTCGATTTCTCGACCGAGAGCTGGGAAGACAATCCCGGCTACGGCACCGATATCAACTGGCCCAAAGTCGCGGCGGAGAAGGCCGTCACCGGCAATGAGGGCGTCGTCGAGGCGCTCGCCGCGACGCCTTACGCGATCGGCTATGTCGGCATCAGCTATGGCGGCGACATCGCCAAGGCCAAGCTCGGCACCGCCCTGGTCGAGAACCAGGCCGGCAAGTTCCTGCTGCCGACGCCGCAGTCGATCGCCGACGCGGCCGCCCAGCTCGACCCGCGCACGCCGCCCTATGAGCGCATCAGCCTGATCTTCGCCCCCGGCGACGACAGCTACCCCTTGATCAATTACGAATACGCCGTCGTCTCGAAGACGCAGCCCGATCCTGCGACGGCCAAGGCGCTGCGCTCCTTCCTGCTGTGGGCGATCTCGTCGAACGGCGGCAACGACGAGAAATACCTGACGCCGGTCGGCTTCATCGCACTACCCGATTTCATCCGCGGCCTCAGCGAGGCGCAGATCGCGCAGATCGGACGATCGAGCGAGTGACCTGATCGCAGGCGCCCAGCGCGCGGCTGGGCGCACTGCCGCGACGCCGATCAGTGAGTGCTCTTGATCATCGAGCTGTTGACGCCATCGAGACCCTTGATGAGGACGGTGGTGGTGACACCGCCGGCGGTGAGGCTGATCTGGGTGTCGTGACCGCTGCCATCGGGCAGCACCGTCGCCGCCGCCGCGATCTGCGCCGCGGTCAGGCCGTAGCCGCTGAAATCAAGGTTGCCCTGGGCGGGATTGTAGTTGGTGATGACATGGCTGCCGCCGGTCGCCGCATTGAAGTCGAAGAAGTTCTGCTCGCTCCCGTTGGGGCCAGCGGCCGCCACCATCGTGTCGTGGCCCGAGCCGCCGTAGAACGTATTCTCGCCAGAGCGGCCGGAGCCGCCGACCATCGTGGTGTCGCCGGAGCCGCCATAGAAGACGTTGGTGCCGGAGCCGCCCTGCATCGACGTGTTGCCGGTGCCGCCGGTGAAGACGTTCTTGCCGGAGCCGCCCTCCAGCGTGCTGTTGCCGCTGCCGCCATAGAAGCTGTCGTTGTTGCTGCTGCCCTGGCCGTCGAGCAAAGCATTGGCGCTCGCCCCGGCGTAGAAGCTCTCGTTGCCCGTGCCGGCATAAAGCGTCGCGGCGCCGGTGCCCGCGGTGACGATTTCGTTTCCGGCGCCGCCGTGGAAGACGAAATTGCCGGCGCCGCCCTGCACCGTGGCGAAGGCGCCCCCCCTGCTGCCGCTGCCATAGACCGTCGCCGAGCCGCTTTCGACGACGGAGTCGTAGCCTTGGCCGAGGGTGATCGTGTCGGCGCCCGAGCCGAAGAAGGTGAGGTTGCTCGAGCCGGCCGTGACGCTGACGCCGCCGGCGCCGGAATTGGCGGTGATCGTGGTATTGCCGAGCGCCGCCACCACCGTGTCGAAGCCGCCGCCCAGGGTCAGATCGTAATGGCCGTTGCCGCCGAGAGTGATGCTGTCATTGCCGGCCCCGGCCACGACAGTGACGGCACCGCCATTGGCGATGGTGATGGTATCATTGCCGCCGCCGGCATAGATCGAGCCATTGCCGTTGAAGTTGATCGTGTCGCGGCCATTGCCGACGCTGACCACACCATTGGCGCCATTGAAGATCACGGAGTCGGTGCCGTTGCCGGCATAGATCGAGCCATTGCCGTTGAAGTTGATCGTGTCGTTGCCGCTGCCGACGCTGACCACGCCGTTGGCGCCATTGAAGATCACGGAGTCGGCACCGCCGCCGGCATAGATGGAGCCATTACCGTTGAAGTTGATCGTATCGTTGCCGCTGCCGACGCTGACCACGCCATTGGCGCCATTGAAGGTCACGGAGTCGGGACCGTTGCCGAGCGTGATGGTGTCATAGGCCGCGGCCTTGCCGCTGTTCTGCACCGTGACCGTGTCGCGTCCGTCGCCGGCGATGACCGTGCCGTTGCCGAGGAGCGTGATCGAATCGGCGCCATTGCCGACATTGATCAGATCGCCGCCGCCAGTGCCGTAATTGAAGCTGTCGAGGGTGATGACGTTGTTGCCGTCACCGGCGAAGAT
>DASQSR010000296.1:0-10709 GCA_035642295.1 Allostellaceae bacterium
GGCCCCGCCGGGTGATATTTAACGCCGGCGTCACATCAGAGGTCGGGGAGGATCGGATGTCGTTCCGTCGCTTGTCGCTTGCGTCTTTGGCGGCCGTCGCCGCTTTGGGGATCGCCGCTCCGGCGTTCGCCCAGGGGAAGCCGGTCAAGATCGCCTTCATCCAGGACAAGACCGGCCCGCTCGAGGCCTATGCCAAGCAGGAGGAGGTCGGCTTCCAGCTCGGCCTCGAATACGCCACCAAGGGGACGATGACGGTGGCCGGCCGCAAGATCGAGGTGATCGAGAAGGACAGCCAGAACAAGCCCGATGTGGGCCGCAGCCTGCTCGGCGAGGCGTTCGGCGATGACGGCGCCGATCTCGCCGTCGGTGGCACCAACTCGGCCGTGGCGCTCGCCATGCTGCCGGTGGCGCAGGACTACAAGAAGGTGTTCATCGTCGAGCCCGCGGTCGCGGACGTGATCACCGGCGCCAAGTGGAACCGCTATATCTTCCGCACCGGGCGCAACTCTTCGCAGGACGCGATCGCCAACGCCCTCGCCATCGGCAAGCCCGGCACGGTGATCGCGACCCTGGCGCAGGACTACGCCTTCGGCCGCGACGGCGTCGCCGCCTTCAAGACGGCGCTCGCCGGCACCGGCGCCAAGCTCGTCTACGAGGAATACGCGCCGCCGACCACCACCGACTTCACCGCGCCGCTGCAGCGCATCTTCGACGCGCTCGGCAAGGCGAAGGGACACAAGGTGCTGTGGGTGATCTGGGCCGGCGGCAATCCCTTCCCGGCGATCAAGGCGGCCGATCCGCAGCGGCTCGGCATCGAGGTCTCGACCGGCGGCAACATCCTGCCGGCGCTCGCCGCCTACAAGGATTTCCCGGGCCTCCAGGGCGCGACCTATTACTACTACGACATTCCCAAGAACCCCCTGAACCAGTGGCTGGTCGCAACCCACGAGCAGCGCTTCCAAAAGCCGCCAGACTTTTTCACCTGCGGCGGCATGGCGGCGGCGATGGCGGTGGTCTCGGCGCTGGAGAAGACCAAGGGCTCGACCGACACCGAGACGCTGATCAAGGCGATGGAAGGCATGTCCTTCGAGACGCCCAAGGGCCGCATGATCTTCCGCAAGGAGGACCACCAGGCGCTGCAGGAGATGTACGCCTTCAAGATCAAGGTCGACCCCAAGCTCGCCTGGGCGGTGCCGGAGCTCACCCGGGTCATCAAGATCTCCGACATGAAGGTTCCGATCGAGAACCAGCACTGAGGATGGAGGAGGGGATGGTCGAGGTCGCGCCGATCCTGGAGACGCGCGATCTCACCATCCGCTTCGGCGGTCACCTCGCGGTCGACGGCGTCTCCTGCGGTTTTGCCCGCGGCACGCTCACCGCCATCGTCGGCCCTAACGGCGCTGGCAAGACCACCTACTTCAACCTGATCTCGGGCCAGCTCCGCGCCAGCGCCGGCGCGGTGTTGCTGGACGGGGAGGCGGTCACCCATCTTTCGGCCCCGGCCCGGGCGCGGCGCGGGCTCGGCCGCGCTTTCCAGCTCACCAACCTCTTCCCCAATCTCAGCGTCTTCGAGAATGTCCGCCTCGCCGTCCAGGCCCGCGCCGGCATCGGCCTCGACTTCCTCACCCGGGCGACGCGCCATGCCGATCTCGCCGCGCGCGCCGAGGCCTGCCTTGCCCGCGTCAAGCTCAAGGAGCGCGCCGCGGCGCCCGCCGCCTCGCTTCCCCATGGCGATCAGCGCAAGCTCGAAGTCGCGATCCTGCTCGCGCTCGAGCCGCAAATCTTCATGTTCGATGAGCCCACGGCGGGCATGAGCGTCGACGAGGTGCCGGTGATCCTCGACCTCATCGAGGCGATCAAGGCCGAAGGCGACAAGACCATCCTCCTCGTCGAGCACAAGATGGATGTGGTGCGCCGCCTCGCCGACCGGGTTATCGTGCTCCACAATGGCGCGCTGGTCGCCGACGGCGCCCCGGCCGAGGTGGTGGCTTCGCCCATCGTGCAGGAAGCCTATCTCGGCATCCGCGCCGCGCCCTGAGGGAGGAGGAAGCAATGCCGTTCGTTCTCGAGACCGCCGACCCGCAAAGCCTCGGCTTCCGCGCCGAGATGCTGGGCCGCCTCGGCCGGATCATCGAAACCCATATCCGCGAAGGCCGCTATCCCGGCGCCCAGATCGCCCTGGCGCGCCACGGCAGGCTCGCGCTGTTCAAGACCTTCGGCACGGCGCGGCTCGAGCCGTCGACCGTCCCCGCCCAGGACGACACGCTCTGGCTCCTCTACTCCAACACCAAGGTGGTGACCGCTGCCGCGGTCTGGGTGCTGGTGGAGGAGGGGGCGCTCACCTTCCACGACCGCATCGCCGACCACATCCCCGAATTCGCGCGCCACGGCAAGGGCGAGATCACCCTGCTGCAGGTGCTGACGCACCAGGGCGGCTTTCCCGGCTCCGGCCTCTCGATGCCGTCTTCCGCCTGGGAGGACCACAACGAGCTCAAGGAGCGCGTCGCCGATTTCACCCTCGACTGGACGCCGGGCTCGCGCCTCGAATACCACCGCCTCGCCGCCCACTGGGTCTGCGCCGTCCTGATCGAGGCGCTGACGAAGATGGACTACCGCGACTTCATCCATCAGCGCGTCATCAAGCCCTTGGGTCTCGAAGGCGAGCTCTATCTCGGCCTTCCCGCCAGCGTCGGGGTGCGCGCCGCCGACATGCACGGGCCGTCCGAGGACGGCAAGAAGCAAGTGCGCTTCACGCAGGAGAACGACGCCGCCTGGCGCCGCGCCGGCGTTCCCGGCGCCGGCGGCTTCGGCACGGCGCGCGCCATGGCCGCCTTCTACCAGGCGCTGGTGCAGGGCGGCACGCTCGGCGGCGTGCGCCTCGTCTCGCCGCGCCTCATGCAGTACGTCACCCGCAACTACACCGGCGACCGCGTCGACCATTACATGGGAATGCCGATGCATCGCGGCCTTGGGCCCCATTCGCGCGGCCTCACGCCCGGCATCCGCGGCCTCGGCTCGCTCGCCTCGCCCGGCACCTTCGGCCATGGCGGCGTCGGCTCCTCCTATTGCTGGGCCGATCCCGAGACCGGCGTCTCCTTCGCCTATATCAGCAACAGCCGCATCCCCGATCCCTGGCACTCCCGCCGCATGGACATCATCAGCAGCCTCGTCCACGCCGCCATCGAGGATGCGTGACCATGAACATTCGCGCTTAACCCGCTCACCCCACCTCACCCCAACCCTCTCCGCCCCACTGGGGCGGAGAGGGAGGGACCCGCGAAGCGGGAGGGTGAGGTGGGGCAGCACCAGTCGCGCGCAACGCGCACCAGCACCCATGACCACCCCGCTTCTCCAACTCGCCGGCGTTCATACTCATATCGGCCGGTATCACATCCTCCACGGCGTCGATCTCGCCGTGCCCGAGGGGCGCCTCACCATGCTCCTGGGCCGCAACGGCGCCGGCAAGACCACGACCCTGCGCACCATCATGGGCCTCTGGCGCCGCAGCGCCGGCGAGATCCGGTTCGCCGGCCGGCCGATCGGCGCGCTCGCGACCCCCGACATCGCCCGCCTCGGCATCGCCTATGTGCCGGAGAGCATGGGCATCTTCTCCGAGCTCACGGTGCGCGAGAACCTGCTGCTCGCGACCGGGCCGCAGGGCTTCGACGAGGCACGCCTCGACGAGGTGCTGGAGCTTTTCCCGGCGCTCCGCCAGAAATGGCACAACGCCGCCGGCGCGCTGTCGGGCGGCCAGAAGCAGATGCTCGCCATCAGCCGCGCCATCATCGAGCCGCGGCGCTTGCTCATCGTCGATGAGCCGACCAAGGGGCTGGCGCCGGCGGTGATTCAGATCCTGATCGAGGCGTTTTTGCGCCTCAAGGCGACGGCGACCACCGTTCTGCTCGTCGAGCAGAATTTCCACATGGCGCGCTCGGTCGGCGACGACGTGGCGGTGATGGATGATGGCCGCATCGTCCATACCGGCAGCATGGCGGCGCTCGCCGCCGACGAGGCGCTGCAGCAGCACCTCCTCGGCCTCAGCCTCGCGAGCCACCAATGATCGCCCGGCTGCTCTCGCCGCGAGCCAGCGACTGGGCCGCTTACGCCGTGCTGCCGGTGGTGGCGCTCGTGACCTTGCCGCTGATGAGCTTCTCCACCTGGCTCACCCTCACCGTCGCCGGCTTCGCCATGGGCATGATGCTGTTCCTGATGGCGGCGGGGCTGACCTTGATCTTCGGCCTGATGCAGGTCTTCACCTTCGCTCACGGCGCCTTCATCACGCTGGGCGCCTATCTCGCGGTGAGCGTCCTGGGCTGGCTGGCCGGCTGGAGTGGCGCCGCCTCCTGGGCGCTCAACCTCGCCGCGCTGGCGGTGGCGCTCGGCGTCGCGCTGATCGCCAGCGGCGCCGCCGGCTATGTCTTCGAGCGTCTCATCATCCGCCGGGTCTACGGCGCGCCGCTGCGCCAGATCCTGATTACCATGGGCGGCCTCATCATCGCCGAGCAGCTCATCGTCGCCGTCTGGGGCGCGAGCCCGCTGCCGCTGCCGAAGCCGGCGAGCTTTCAAGGCAGCTTCATCATCGCCGGCGCCGCGATCGAGACCTACCGCCTCATCGCCGCGGCGCTCGGCCTTGCCGTCTTTGCCGGCCTCCATCTTCTCCTCAACCGCACCCGCGTCGGGCTCCTCGTCCGCGCCGGGGTCGAGAATCTCGAGATGGTGGAGGCGCTGGGCTATCGCGTGCGCCGGCTCTTCATCGGCGTCTTCGTCACCGGCACGGCGCTCGCCGGCGTCGGCGGCGTCATGTGGGCGCTCTACCAGGAGACGGTCACCCGCAGCATCGGCAGCGAGATGACCATCCTCATCTTCATCATCCTCATCATCGGCGGCCTCGGCTCGCTCGGCGGCTGCTTCACCGCCGCGATCCTGGTCGGCCTCGTCACCAACTATGTCGGCTTCCTCGCGCCCAAGCTGGCGCTCGGCTCGACCATCCTGCTGATGATGGCGGTGCTGCTGTGGCGCCCGCGCGGCCTCTTCCCGGTGGGCGCGCGGTGAAGGGCCAAGCGCCGGGCTGGCTCGACCGGCTGCTCTCGGGCGATCGCCCGGGAACGCCGCTGCTGAGCCTCCTCATGTTGCTGCTGCTGGCGGCGCTGGCGCTGGCGCCGTTCCTCTTCCCGGGCACCCGCCCGCTGGCGGTGGCGGCGCGCATCTGCATCTTCATCCTGCTCGCGGCGAGCTATGACGTGATGCTGGGCTATACCGGCATCGCCTCCTTCGCCCACACCATGTTCTTCGGCATGGGCGCTTATGGCGTCGCCATCGCGCTCTCGAACATGGCGCCCGGCTGGAGCGCGGTGCTGCTTGGCACCGTCGTCGGCGTCGTCCTCGCCGTTGCCGTCGCCGTGCTGGTCGGGCTCTTGAGCCTCCGAGTCCGCGCCGTCTTCTTCTCGATGGTGACGCTCGCCGTCGCCAGCTTCGCCCTCATTCTGGCGACGCAGCTGCGCGATCTCACCGGCGGCGAGGACGGTCTCACCTTTTCCGTCCCCGAGCTGCTGCGGCCGAGCTTCCGCCTCGCCGCCGAGCCGGTCTTGGGCGTGCGCCTCGACGGCCGCATCGTCACCTACTACCTCATCTTCGCCGTCGCGCTCGCGCTGTTCCTGGTCATGCTGCGCATCGTCAACTCGCCCTTCGGCCGCGTGCTCCAGGCGATTCGCGAGAACGAATTCCGCGCCGAGGCGCTCGGCTATCGCACCGTCGTCTACCGCACGCTTGCCGGTGCGCTCTCGGCGGCGATGGCGGCGGTCGCCGGCGCGCTGATGGCGCTGCTGCTGCGCTACAACGGCCCGGACGTCACGCTCTCCTTCGCCGTCATGGTCGATATTCTGCTGATGGTGGTGATCGGCGGCATGGGGACGCTCTACGGGCCCGCCCTCGGCGCCGTGGTCCTGGTGATGGCGGAATACTATCTCCAGCCCGGCATGGCGGCGCTCCAGGGCGCGCTCGCCGGCTGGCCGCTCCTGCCGGCGCTCTTCGACCCCGACCGCTGGCTTCTGTGGCTCGGCCTGCTCTTCGTCCTCGTCGTCTACTTCTTCCCCGCCGGCATCGTCGGCCGCCTGCGCGCGCGGGCGAGGTCATAATCTCGGCCGGAACCGCGGCTCGACGTGAGGCAGCCCGCCGGGCGGAGCCCTCTCTTCACACAGCCTCGAACACCGCCATCAGGACGCCGAGCCGGCCTTCGCTAAGATTTCGCCCCAGGTTGGTGAAGAACTGCGCAATGTCCGGTCCCATCACCACGCTGAGACTTAGCGAAGGCGGCGGCCCCGACGTGCGTTGCCGGGCGATCCAGGCCTTGGCGGCCTCGGTGTCGTCTCGCCATTCCAGCGTGCGGAAACCGGCCGGCTCGATCGCCTCGCGCGTCGCCGCGGCGCTCAGGAGAAAGCTCGTTGCCGGCGTTCGCGACCACGGCAGGGGATAGTGCGGCTCGCCACTCATCAACACGACGTCGAACGTCGCAAACCGGCCGCGCGACTTCAACACGCGGCGGATTTCGCGGTAGAGCCGTGCCCGATCGGAGATGTTCATCGCCACATGCTGCATCAACACGACGTCGAAACGGCCATCGCCGAACGGAAGCTCCAGCGCGCTGGCGGTCTCAAACGACACCAGCCCGCTCAGTCCGGTGCGGTCGGTCAGATAGCGCGCGCCATCGACGAATGACTCGCTGAGGTCGATGCCCATGACCCGACAGCCATAGGTCGCAGCGAGAAAGCGCGCCGGCCCGCCGACGCCGGAGCCGACATCCAGAACCGACCTCTCGGCGGTGATCTGCGCCAGTTCGGCAAGCTCGGCGGTCGCACCCAGCCCGCGGGTGTGATACTGGTCGAGAGGACCCAGCTGCTGGGGCGTCAGCGGCTGATCCTCTGGCCCGAGAGCCGCGAGCGCCGCCTTTAGCCGCTCGGTCAGGCCGGTTGCGCGATAGTGGCCGCGCACGCCTTCAATGACATCGCTCATTGCCGGTTCCTCTAAAGCGTGTCGCTGGTGTGTTGGATCTTGGCTTTGGACCTGGGCGTCACTCTTCATTCACAGATCAGAGGTACGACTGCTGTCCGCGAGTGACAATCCGACATTCGAGCTAATCCGACATTGCCCGGAAAGTCGGTCTGCGCGACGTGCGAGTGTCTCTCCGTCGGCGAGGCGCTGCCTCCGCTGGAGCGGCGCCGGGTCGAGGCGCGAGGCGATGCGCTTGCGGCTTGGCAATTCAGCTTGGCGGGCGCGGCTTCGCCTCACCTGAGCCGGATGAACGGGGGGTCGCTCTCCGGCTCGATCTCGACCTCGACGCCGCTCGCGATCGCCAGCGTGATGTCCTCGTCGAAACCGGAAATCAGCGTCACCCCGGCGAGCGCTGCGCCCTGCACCATGATCGGGTTGACGTTGTTGAGCACGAGCGCCGCCGGCACGATCTTGCGCGCCGCCATTTCGTACAGCATCCACGCGGTGGCGACGCCCCCCTTGGCGGCGTCGAGCACCAGGATGCGATGGTTGTAGCTTTCGCCCGCGAGCTTGTGCTCGGGCCGGGAGAACACGCCCTTGATGCGGTCGAGGTCGTAGCGCGCCGAAAAGCCGTCCTTGGCCACCAGCGCCTTGCCCGCCACCTTCGGCCCGATGCCGGATTGCGCGTAAAAGATTTTGCCGCTCATTTCTTCAACCTTCCGCCGTCGCAGGCTGCATCGATGCATTTCTCCATGGACAGCAGCGCCGGCGTGTAGCCGTAGCCGCCGAGAATGTTGCTGAGCTTGGCCGAGTTGGTCGCCAGCCGCTTCCAGCCATTGGCCTCGGCCATTTCGCGGGCGTAGCTCTGATAGAAGCACATGCCTGACAGTACCGTGGCTCCCGCCGCCTCGATCCGCGCCGTCAATCCCATCCGGTCGGCGTCCGGCTTCACCTGCGGGCTGGTGATCACGAGCGTCGGGATTTGCGTCTGGCGTCCTTCCAGCAGAAGCGCGACCGCGCGCATTTCGACGAGGCTGAGCTGCGGCGCGGAGAAGACGACGAGGTCGACCTTGTCGAGCGCGCCGCCAAACTTCTCCTGCAAGCCGCGCACATCCGCTTCGGTGACCCCATAGGTCCGCAAGGCGTCCGGCTTTGGCGCGACATCGCGGAGCGTCAACGCTTCGGGCGTGACGCCGATGATGTGAAACAGCGCGACCGAGCCGAAGCTCGCCATCGCCGCACCGAAATGCTTCATCGCGTCGGACGTCGGGGTCCGGTCGATGCCGACGATGGCCGGCACCTGCCAATAATCGCCGGCGAGCTTGCCGACATAGGCGCCGAGCGCACCCCATTCGTTGAGCGCGTGCGGCGTCCAGGTGACGTTGACGATCAGCGTCGCCTGGCGGTGCTGGTCGAGGTGGAAGCCGTAGCGCGGCGTGCGGCCGGTGAGGCCGGCGCTGAGCGCCGACGGGCCGCCCTCGAAGTTCGAGCGCGCGCCGCAAACGCTGTTGGTGTAGATGACGACGCCGGTGTCGCCATAGGCGGCATGCTCGCCGCGGACCGGCGGCATGATCGTCTGATAGTTGACGCAGGTATCCGTCATCAGGATGCCGAACGTGCGAAACGCGTCGATCGCACGCCGCTCCAGATCGACCATCCAGGATTGCTGCTTGAGGCGGCTCGCCGCCGCAAAATCCGTACCGCGCGGGTCGGTGATGGTCGGAATACGCACCCGCCGCTGCGCCTCGGGAAGCTTGGTCCAGCTCTCGAGCCATTCGACGCCGGCCGCGCCGAGCGATTCGGTGTCGGCCATGACATGCGCCTGCATCACCGGAACGAGATCGGGCGCTTTCAGATATTGGCCGACCTTGATCTGATGGTCGATGGCCCATTGCCGCAGCGGCCCGAATGCGCCGGCCAGCATCGCTTTTTCTTCTTCGTTCAATTTCATCGTTTTGACTCCATGGTGCTCGACCGATCGAGAGCCGCTTCAGTGCATGCTCATATGGGCGGGGAGAAACAGCGTCAGTTGCGGAATGAAATAGAGCAGGTAGATCATGATCAGCTCGATGGCGATGAACGGCAGGATGCTGAGCATCATCCGGGTCAGCGGGATGCCGGAGATCGATGACACCGTCACCAGATTGAGTCCGGTGGGCGGATGGATCTGCGCGATCTCCTGGTTGACCGCGATCATGACGCCGAACTGGACCGGGTCGAGGCCGATCGCCTGCGAGATCGGGAAGAAGATGGGAATGGTCAGGATGGTCAGCGCGCCGGACTCGAGGAAGGTTCCCAGCACCAGATCGGTCAGCACCATCGCGCTGAACACGACCAGCGGTCCGCCGGGCACCGTGCCGACCGCGGCCGCGATATGCTGCGGCAATTGCAGCATGGCGCTGTAGCGCGCGAACACCGAACCGACGCCGAAGATCATCAGCAGCATCGACGAGGTCAGCGCCGCGGAGCGGCCGGCGCGCAGGATCCGTTCGAGGTCGAGGCGCCTGCGGGCAAGGCCGAGAACGAGGACGTAGGCGACCGCCACCGCGCCGGTTTCCGTCGGCGTCACCAGGCCAAGATAGATCGACAGGATGATGAAGACCGGCAGCACGACGATCGGGAGCGCTTTCCATAAGGCGCTGAACCGCTCCTCGAGCGAGGGCGAACGCGAGCGCACCGCCGGCCGATGGAACAGGATGACGTAAACCGCGAACATCGTCATGAGCAGCAGGCCGGGAAAGACGGTTGCCATGAACAGGCTGCCGATCGAGGTCTGCGTCAGAACGCCGTAGATGATCAGGGGGAGGCTCGGCGGCAGCAGAATGCCGAGCGTGCCGCCGCCGGCGATCAGCGCGCCGCGCAAACTGTCGGGATAGCCTTCGCGCGCCAGCGCCGGCAGCGCGATCAGGCCGACCGTGACGGCCGTCACCGGCGAGGAGCCGGTGATGCTCGCGAACACCGCGCAGGTCAGCACGACGGCCACCCCCAGGCCGTTGGGTACCGCGCCGATCCAGGCCTTGGCGCAAGTGAACAGCTCGTCGCCGATCTTGGATTCTTCCACCAGCATGGCGGCGAACACGAACATCGGGATGGTGACGAGCTCGAAATTGTTGACGCTCTGCCAGAGGAACGACGTGAAGTCGACCATGGCCTGCATCGGCCCGAACATCAAAGCGAGCCCGGCATAGGCGGCAAGGCCGATCGAGACGAAGATCGGAATGCCCAGCGCCATCAGCGCGAACATCACCAGCGTGATGAAGAGGAAGGAGGCTCCCGCCAAGGCGGTCACGCGGCGCTATCCCCCGGCGAACGCTTCAGGATATGGGCGATGCCCTGGAGCAGGATGGCGAGGCCGCCGATCGGAAACGCGAGCATCGGCCAGAACAAAGGCACGGCGAGCAGGGTGTCGGAGCGCATGTCCTGCGTCAGCGCGCCATAGGCCTGCATCGCGCCGGCGATGAGGAGGATCAGGCCGAACGCGGCCTCCAGCAGTCCGGACAGCATCCGGAGCGCCGCCGCCGCCGGCGGAAAGCGTCGCGCGAGCAGGTCGACCTTGAAATGATGGCCGGTGCTGAGCCCCAATCCCGACGCCGCGAAGGCGATCATGATGATCGCATAGCCGGTCGTCTCGAACACCCAGATCGGCGGCTGACCGAGCTGATCGGCGATCACCTCGTACAAGACCGGCACGGGCAGGAGCAGGATGAGCGCGACGGCGAAGT
>DASQSR010000297.1:0-6639 GCA_035642295.1 Allostellaceae bacterium
GGCAAGATCGAGCCGATGCCGATCGCGATTCCGCAATTCGCCGGCAGCGACGCCGCGGCGCAGCCGGCGCATGACATCACGCAGGTGATGTCGGCCGATCTCGAGCGTTCCGGCCTCTTCCAGCCGCTCGACCCGCATGCCTTCATCGACAAGGACGCGGCGACGCGCACCCCGCCGCGCTTCGGCGATTGGCGCGTCATCAACGCGCAGGCGCTGGTCACCGGCGACGTGCAGGTGCAGAGCGACGGCCGCCTCGCCGTCGAGTTCCGCCTCTGGGACGTCTTCCAGGAGCAGCAGCTCACCGGGCTGCGTTATACCACCACGCCGCAGAACTGGCGGCGCATCGCCCACATCATGGCCGACGCGATCTACAAGCGCATCACCGGCGAAGACGGCTACTTCGACACGCGCATCGTCTATATCTCCGAGAGCGGACCGGAGCTCCGGCGCATCAAGCGCCTCGCCATCATGGACCAGGACGGCGCCAATCACCGCTTCCTCACCGACGGGCGGGCGCTGGTGCTGACGCCGCGCTTCTCGCCGTCGACACAGGAGATCACCTATCTCTCCTATGCGGGCCGCGTGCCGCGAGTCTATCTCTTCAACATCGACACCGGTCAGCAGGAAGTCCTCGGCGATTTCCCGGGCATGACCTTCGCGCCGCGCTTCTCGCCCGACGGCAATACGGTGATCATGAGTCTCGCCGTCAACGGCAACAGCGACATCTATACGCTCGACCTGCGGACGCGCCAGGCGAAGCAGATCACCAACAGCCCGTCGATCGACACCTCGCCCTGCTATTCGCCCGACGGCAAGCAGATCGTGTTCAACTCCGATCGTGGTGGCTCGCAACAGCTCTATGTGATGAACGCCGACGGCAGCAACATCCACCGCATCAGCTTCGACGGCGAATCGCGCTACGGCACGCCGGTCTGGTCGCCGCGCGGCGATCTCATCGCTTTTACGAAAATTGGCAGCGGTCAGTTCTATATCGGCGTCATGCGCCCTGACGGGTCGGGCGAGCGGCTGCTGGCCAACGGCTTTCTGGTCGAGGGTCCGACCTGGGCGCCCAACGGCCGCGTCATCATGTACACGAAGGCGACGCCGAACGACTCGAGGGGCCGGGGCGGGAGCAGCCGTCTCTACACGATTGACTTGACCGGCTATAATGAGCGAGAGGTGATTACACCGCAGGACGCATCCGATCCTGCGTGGTCCCCCTTGATTCCCTGAGTAACCCTAAGTATAGTCGCGCCGCTTCGCCGACAGCGGCTGGCGCACGCCTGCGATCGCCGGCCGGAGCGAGTGGGGCCTTCAAAGCCACGCCCACCTAGCAAACACCGAGCAATGCAATCCCAGGCGCATCGAGGGAGTATAGAATGAATCTTCGGTCCTTGACTCTGCTCGCGGCCGTGCTGCTTGTGGCCGCCTGTGCGAGCAACCAGGAAAAACAAGGCGCTGCCACCGGCACCGGCGGTCAGCAAACGCCGCCGGCGACCGCCGCGGGTCCGACTCCGGGCACCGAGCAGGATCTGGCGCAGAATGTCGGTGACCGCGTCTTCTTCGACTTCGACAAGAGCGACATCAAGTCGGAAGAGCGCATGAAGCTGCAGAAGCAGGCCGAATGGCTGAAGAAGTATCCGAACGTGACCGTGACCATCGCCGGCAACTGCGATGATCGGGGCACGCGCGAGTACAACCTCGCCCTCGGCGAACGGCGCGCCTCGGCGGCCAAGAAGGTGCTGGTGGCGCTGGGCGTTCCGGCCAACCGCATCTCGACCATCAGCTACGGCAAGGAGCGGCCGTCGGTTCCTGGCGACAACGAGGCGGCGTGGGCGCAGAACCGCAACGCCATCACCTCCGTCAACTGATCGCCCTAGTTCCGAAAGCGTTGGAAGTGCGCCTGCCGCTTCCCGCGACACTGTCGCGGCGAAGGGCAGGCGCCCTTTTTTCGCCTAAAAGGTCCGCTAGCGTAACCTCGATTCGCCGCGGCCTCGGCTGCGGCGGTCGCGCCGTTTCTGGCACGAGGATCTGACGACGATGCGACAAACGGCCTTTGCCGTCGCCTGTTGCGGGCTTTTGTGCCTGCTGACAAGCGGCGCCCTGGCGCAACAGAACAACGATCTGCGGCCACTGCTCGACCGACTCGACCGGCTCGAGCGCGACATGAACCTGCTGCAGCGGCAGGTCTATCGCGGCGGCGGACCGGGCGATGCGGCGACAGCCCCGAGCGCCGCCGATGGTCAGGGTGCGACGCTCAACTACGAGGTGCGCATCAGCCAGCTCGAGGACCAGATGCGCACCGTCACCGGCCAGATCGAGGAGATCAACTACAACCTCGACCAGATGAAGCGCCGGCTCGACACCCTGGCGAGCGATGTCGATCAGCGCCTCACCGCGCTTGAGCATGGCACGACGGCCACCGGGCAGCCGGTGGGCGCACCGCCGCCGGGGGCGCCGCCTACCTCCCTGGCCGGCAGCCCGCCCCCCGCCGCGGGAGCCGCTCCCCCCGCACCGCCCAGCCAGTCCGGTGTCCTGGGCCAGCTTCCCGCCGGCGCGCAGCCGACAGCGGCCGCCGCGGGCGCTACCGGCACGTTGCCCAGCGGCTCGCCGCAGGAGCAGTACAACTATGCCTTCGGTCTGCTGCGCCAGGCGAACTACCCGGCCGCCGAGCAGGCGCTGCGCGCTTTCATCCAGCGCTATCCCAAGGATCCCCTTGCGGGTAACGCCCAGTACTGGCTGGGTGAGACGTATTTCGTGCGTCAGGATTACAGCAATGCGGCCGCGGTCTTCGCCGAGGGCTATGAGAAATATCCCAAGGGCGGCAAGGCGGCGGACAACCTGCTGAAGCTCGGCCTGGCGTTGGGCCAGCTCGGCCAGAAGGCCGATGCCTGCCGCGCCTTTGCTCGCCTCGACCGCGACTTCCCGACCGCGTTGGCGACGCTCAAGGAACGCGCCGGCGAGGAAAAGAAGCGGCTCGGCTGTTCCTCCTAACGGGTGATCAATGAGCGCATGCGGCGCGGGCGGGACAGCCGAACCGGCGAGTCCGCTCGGCGCCGAGGAATTTGCCGCGCTCCTGGCGCGTTTCGCCCCGTTCGAGCCGGCGCCGCGACTCGCTGTCGCCGTGTCCGGGGGCGCCGACAGCATGGCGCTCACCTTGCTCGCCTGGCGCTGGGCGGAGGCCGCGGGCGGCAGCCTCACCGCGCTGACGGTCGATCACCGGTTGCGCGCCGCTTCCGCCGATGAAGCGGAGCAGGTCGCCCGCTGGCTGTCGGCGCGCGGCATTCCTCACCGCACCCTTCGCCGCGACGAAGCGCCGCCGGCGCGGGGCCTGCAGGCCGCGGCGCGCGCCGCCCGCTATCGCCTGCTCGAAGCCTGGTGCGCGGGGCAAGGCGTGCTTCACCTTCTCGTCGCGCACAACCGAGAGGACCAGGCCGAGACCTTGCTGCTGCGGTTGGCGCGCGGCAGCGGCCTCGACGGCCTCGCCGGCATGCCGGCCGTTGCCGAGCACCGGCAATGCCGCGTTCTGCGCCCGCTGCTCGATCTCCCCCGTGCCCGTCTCGAGGCGACGCTGCGTGGCTTCGGGCAACCCTGGATCGAGGATCCGAGCAATCGCAATCCCGCCTACGCCCGCGTGCGGGTCCGCCAGGCGCAGGCGCAGCTGGCGGAAGCGGGGCTCGGCCCGGCGCGGCTGGCTGCCACCGCCGCGCGGCTGGGTCGGGCCCGATCGGCGCTCGAAGCCGCGGTCGCGGCGCTGCTGGCCGCCGCGGTCCTGGTCCATCCCGAGGGCTTCGTCCGCTTTGACGGGGCGGCACTGCGGCGGGCGCCGGCGGAGATTGGCCTGCGCGCGCTTGCCGTCGTGCTGTCGATGGTCGGAGGCGGCGCCTATCCGCCGCGGCTCGAGCGGCTGGAGCGGCTTTACCGCGACTTGCCCGAGGCGCTGGGCGGTGGGCGGACCCTGGGCGGCTGCCGCGTGCTGCCGCAGCCCGAGGGTGTGCTGGTTTGTCGCGAGGCCGAAGCCGTCGCGCCGCCGGTTGCGGCACCCCCCGGCGGCGTCGTTTACTGGGACGGAAGGTTTTCGCTCTATCTTCCACCAGAGGCGCCAGAAGGGTTACGTCTCGGCGCCCTGGGCGCAACGCCGCTCGGGGCGGCGAGGGGGGCGCTCCCGATCGCTGTCAGGGCCGGCCTGCCCGCGATCCGCCAGCGGGAGACGGTGGTGGCCGTCCCGGCACTAGGCTATACGAGGGAGGGGGTCGATTCCCGGGGCTGGAACCTCCTCTTCCGGCCGACTCGACCGATGAGCGGCGCTGGGTTTACAGTTGTTTAACGATAAGCGCATCTTACATTGTAGGGACGGAGCAGTGACGCGGCGGTTCGGCCAGGGCTTTCCTCCCGCCAACTATCCCTCGCTCGAGGGACCCTCGTCGGGCTCGGTGAAGAAAGGCCTGGATCGTGAATAATTTCGGCAAGAATCTGGCGCTCTGGATCATCATCGTCGTTCTGCTGATCGCGCTCTTCAATCTGTTCCAGAACTCGGCCAATCGCAGCGCCGCCAACGGGCAGGACTATTCGGAGTTCGTCAACGAGGTCGACAAGGGCGACGTCAGCAACGTCACCATCCAGGGCAACACCATCACCTACCAGCTTGCCGACAAGCGCGGAAGCTATACGACGCATGCGCCGAGCGACCCGGGCCTGGTGCAGCGCCTCATCGACAAGCATGTGAACTTCAAGGCGGTGCCCGCCGACGAGAACGTGCCGACCCTGCTCGGCGTGCTCATCAACTGGTTCCCGATGCTGCTGCTGATCGGCGTCTGGATCTTCTTCATGCGCCAGATGCAGGGCGGCGGCGGTCGCGCCATGGGCTTCGGCAAGAGCCGCGCCCGGCTGCTGACCGAGAAGGTGGGCCGCATCACCTTCGACGACGTCGCCGGCATCGACGAGGCGAAGCAGGAGCTCGAGGAGATCGTCGAGTACCTGAAGGACCCGCAGAAGTTTCAGCGCCTCGGCGGCAAGATCCCGAAGGGTGTGCTGTTGGTCGGCCCGCCCGGCACCGGCAAGACCCTGCTGGCACGCGCCATCGCCGGCGAGGCGAACGTGCCGTTCTTCACCATCTCCGGTTCCGATTTCGTCGAGATGTTCGTCGGCGTCGGCGCCTCGCGCGTGCGCGACATGTTCGAGCAGGGGAAGAAGAACGCGCCCTGCATCATCTTCATCGACGAGATCGACGCGGTCGGCCGCCACCGCGGCGCCGGCCTCGGCGGCGGCAACGACGAGCGCGAGCAGACCCTCAATCAGCTGC
The DNA here is from genome assembly GCA_035642295.1 of Allostellaceae bacterium. Lineage (GTDB taxonomy): Bacteria > Pseudomonadota > Alphaproteobacteria > ATCC43930 > CGMCC-115725 > DAHUYF01. The sequence goes on from DASQSR010000297.1 coordinate 5,303, forward strand.
TCGTCGAGATGGACGGTTTCGAGGCGAACGAGGGCGTCATCCTCATCGCCGCCACCAACCGGCCGGACGTGCTCGATCCCGCGCTCCTCCGCCCGGGCCGCTTCGACCGTCAGGTAGTGGTGCCGAACCCCGACGTGGTCGGGCGCGAGAAGATCCTCAAGGTGCATATGCGCAAGGTGCCGCTCGCGAGCGACGTCGATCCGCGCATCATCGCCCGGGGCACGCCCGGCTTCTCCGGCGCCGATCTCGCCAACCTCGTCAACGAGGCGGCGCTGATGGCGGCACGCAAGGGCAAGCGCTCCGTCGGCATGACCGAGTTCGAGCAGGCCAAGGACAAGGTGCTGATGGGCACCGAGCGCCGCTCGATGGTGATGACCGAGGACGAGAAGAAGCTGACCGCCTATCACGAAGGCGGCCATGCGCTGGTCATGCTCTATGCCGAAGGCCACGAGCCGCTGCACAAGGTCACCATCATCCCGCGCGGCCGCGCCCTCGGCGTCACCATGTATCTGCCGGAGCGCGACAAGTACAGCCAGTCGAAGATGGAGCTGGAGGCGATGGTGGCCAGCCTCTTCGGCGGCCGGGTCGCCGAGGAGCTGATCTTCGGCACGCAGAAGGTGACGACCGGCGCTTCCGACGACATCCGCCGCGCCACGAACCTCGCGCGCCGCATGGTCACCGAGTTCGGCTTCAGCGACAAGCTCGGGCCGCTGCGCTACAGCGAGAACGAGGAGGAGGTCTTCCTCGGCCACTCCGTGACCCAGCGCAAGAACGTCTCCGACGCCACCGCCAAGGTCATCGACGAGGAGATCCGCCGCACCGTCGAAGAAGGCGAGCGCAAGGCGCGACAGATCCTGACCGAGCACCTCGAGGAGCTGCACGCGCTGGCGAAAGGCCTTCTTGAGTTCGAGACCCTGTCGGTGGACGAGATCAAGCGCATCATCCGCGGCGAGAAGATCGTGCGCGACACCGGCGGCCCGGTCGAGGAGCCCTCGCGCAGCGCGCCCGGCCGGCGCTCCTCGGTACCGCCCGCGGGCCGCGACAAGCCCGGCTTCGAGCCCGAGCCGCAGCCCGGCGGCTGATGGCCGCATCGGGCGAGACCCGCAATCGACGAAGCCCCGCCCCCGCGCGGGGCTTCGCTGCTTTCCGTCCCGCGGCATCGGTGCGCCTCTGCCCGACAGCCTTCCTCGAGGGCGCCGCCGCGGCGGCGGCGCTCGCCGAGGATCGGGCCTTGCCGCTGGCGGGCGGCCCGCTCGCCTTCACCGAGGTCGAGGCGCGCACGCGCGAGGCTGAGGGCGCGCGCGTTGCCTGCGGCTCGGTCGAGGCGCTGCGGCGCT
>DASQSR010000298.1:0-8842 GCA_035642295.1 Allostellaceae bacterium
CCCCGCCAGACTCGTCCCTCGCCCTCCGGTTCATGCGCGCCCCTCCCGTCTCGATCGTTTCTCGAAGCGCGTGGTGCGCCCCGTTGCAGCGCCACGAAGTATAGCGACGGCCCCGGCGGCGGTCACGCACCGCCGGCAACGCTCCGCGCTTGCCGCTGTTCGATCGCCCGCGCGCGGGCTAGCCTGTCCGGAGCCCGCAACTGCGAAAGGGAGGGATGCCATGGCCGAAAGGAATCTGCAGGTGCTGCTCGCCAACCGGCCGACCGGCTGGGTCAAGGAGAGCGATTTCCGCATTGTCGAGAGCGAGATCCCGGCACCCGGCGAAGGCCAGGTGCTGGTGAAGGCGCTCTATCTCTCGCTCGACCCCTATATGCGCGGGCGGATGAACGACCAGCGCTCCTACGCCGCCAAGGTCGAGCTCGGCCAGGTGATGACGGGCGAAGCCGTGGCCGAGGTGGTGGAGAGCCGGAACGCGCGCTTCCGCCCGGGCGATACGGTGGCGGCGCGCATCGGCTGGCAGCACTACGCCCTCTCCGACGGCAGCGACATGCGCAAGGTGGACCCGAGCCTGGTGCCGGTCTCGCTCTATCTCGGCACCGTCGGCATGCCGGGCGTCACCGCCTGGATCGGGCTCAACGATATCGGCCAGCCGAAAGCCGGCGAGACGGTGGTGGTCTCGGCCGCCTCGGGCGCGGTCGGCAGCGTCGTCGGGCAGCTCGCCAAGATGCGGGACTGCCGCGTCGTCGGCGTCGCCGGCGGCGCGGAGAAATGCGCCTTCGTCGTGGACGAGCTGGGCTTCGACGCCGCCGTCGATCACCGGGCCCCCGACTGGCGCGACCAGCTCGCCGCCGCCACGCCCAAAGGCATCGACGTCTATTTCGAGAATGTCGGCGGAGCGCTGCTCGACGCGGTGCTGGCGCGCTGCAACCCGTTCGCCCGCATTCCGCTCTGCGGCATGGTCTCGCAATACAACGCCGTCGAGCGCTATGGCGTGCAGAACCTGATGGTCGCCGTCGGCATGCGCATCCGCCTGCAAGGCTTCATCGTCTCCGACAACATGGCGCGCTGGCCCGAGGCGCTGAAAGAACTGGCCGACGGCGTCCGCGCCGGCCGGATCAAGTACCGCGAGAGCGTGACGGAAGGCCTGGAGAACGCGCCGCGCGCCTTCATCGGCCTGCTCAAAGGCGAGAATTTCGGCAAGCAGCTGGTCAAGGTGGCGTGAGCCGGAGAACGATGGATATCAAACCATTGGTCACACCGATTGTTGCCGCGCACCGCGCCCCCCCGGTATAGTGCGGCGGGAACGGCCGGGGGCAAACCCGGCGCGGGACAGGGAGGGCTCAGCGATGACGCGAAAATTCGGTCGGGCGGCGCTGGCGGCGGCGCTCGCCCTGGCGCTGGGGGCGCCGGCGGTTCGGGCGGAGACGGTCAAGGTCGGCGTCATCCTGACCTATTCGGGCCCGGCGGCGTCGCTCGGCGACCAGATCGACAAGGGCATGAAGCTCTACATCCAGGAGCACGGCAAGGAGCTGCCGAAGGGCGTCACGCTCGATCTCGTCCGCCGCGACGATACCGGCCTCAATCCCTCGACCGCCAAGCGCCTGGCGCAGGAGCTGATCACCCGCGACCACGTCAATTTCCTCGCCGGCGTCGTCTGGTCGCCGAACGCGCTCGCCATCGCGCCGCTGACCGCCGAGGCCAAGGTGCCGTTCGTCGTCAGCAACGCGGCGGCGGTGAACCTGACGCGGCTTTCGCCCTATGTCGCCCGCGTCTCCTTCACCTTGTGGCAGGAGTGCCTCCCCTTCGGCAAATGGGCGGCGACGAAAGGCGGCCTCAAGAAGGTCTATATCGCGGTCAGCGACTTCGCGCCCGGCCATGAGGCGGCGGACGCCTTCGCGCGGGGCTTCAAGGATGCCGGCGGGCAGATCGTCGACACCGTCGCCTTCCCGCCCAAGGACCCCGACTTCGTTCCCTTCCTGCAGCGCGTCAAGGACGCCAAGCCCGACGCGGTCTTCGTCTTCGTCCCCTCGGGCAAGCAGGCGACGGCGCTGATGAAGGCTTATAACGATCTCGGCATGAAGGCGGCCGGCATCAAGGTGATCGGCTCGCAGGACATGGTGCCCGACGAGGAGCTGCCGAGCATGGGCGAGGAGCCGCTCGGCGTGATCAGCGTCGGGACCTATTCCAACGCGGCGACGCGCCCGGCCAACAAGGCCTATGTCGCGGCGTGGAAGCGCGCCTATGGCGACACGACGCCGCCGGGCTTCATGTCGGTCGGCGGCTGGGACACCATGGCGGCGATCTTCGGCGCGCTCAAGGCGACGGGCGGCAGCACCGATCCCGACAAGATCATGGCGGCGCTCAGGGGCTGGAAGAACCCCAACAGCCCGCGCGGCGAGATCATGATCGATCCCGAGACGCGCGACATCGTGCAGCACATCTATATCCGCCGCGTCGAGAAGCAAGGCAATCATCTCGCCAACATCGAGTTCGAGACGCTGCCGATGCAGAAAGATCCGTGGAAAGAGCTCAACCCGGCGAAGTAGCCTCTCTGAACCCTGCGGCTTCCCCCCTCCCCTCCCTCCCCCTCAAGGGGGGAGGGGGATTGCCGCGCGGCGGTGACGCATGAGCGGCGCGCTTTCGGCGGCGATCAGCATCGGCTTTCACGGGCTCGCCTATGCGATGGTGCTCTATCTCATCTCGGTCGGCCTCTCGGTGACGATGGGGCTGATGGGGTTCGTCAATCTGGCGCATGGCGTCTTCGCCGCGGCGGGCGGCTATGTCATGACGCGGCTGATGAACGCCTATGGCGTGCCGTTTCCCCTGGCGGTGATCGCCGCCTTCATCGCCGCCGCGGCCGGCAGCGCGGTGCTGGAGCGCCTGCTCTATCGCCGGCTCTACGGCGCCGACGAGCTGAGCCAAGTGCTGATGTCGGTCGGCCTCATCTACATGTCGGTGGCGGCGGCGAAATACCTCTGGGGACCGCTGGCCCAGCCGATGACGCCGCCCGCCTGGCTCAGCGGCCAGATCGAGGTGCTCGCGCGCAGCTTCCCCGCCTATCGCAGCTTCCTCATCGTTGCCGGCGCGGTGGTGGTGACGGCGCTGTGGCTCGGCCTCGAGCGCACCCGCTTCGGCGCCCGCATCCGCGCCGCCGTCGACAACCGCCGCATGGCGCAGTCGGTCGGCATCGACACCAGCCGGCTCTTCACCTGGACCTTCGCGCTGGGCAGCGGCCTCGCCGGGCTGGGCGGCGCGCTCGGCGCCGACATCCTGGCGATCGACCCCGGCTATGCGCTGGAGCATCTCGTCTATTTCCTCATCGTCGTCTCCGTCGGCGGGCTCGGCAGCATCCGCGGCCCATTCTTCGCGGCGCTGCTGCTCGGCGTCACCGATACCGGATTCAAATACCTGCTGCCGGAGTTCGGCGCCTTCTTCATCTATGCCCTGACCTTGGTGCTGCTGCTGTGGCGGCCGCAGGGCCTCACCGGCCGCGCGTGACCGAGATCGCGGAGGCGGGCCCGAAGAGGACCGCCGCGGTCGCGGCGCTGGCGCGCGGCCATCGCCTCAGGGCATGGGAGCTGGCGCCGTGGATTGCCGCCATCGCCGCCTATTTTGTCTTTCCCGACTATCTCTCGCTCGGCTCGCAGATCCTGATCGCGATCCTGTTCTCGCTCTCGATCGACCTCATCCTCGGCTATGCCGGCATCGTGACGCTCGGCCAGTCGGCGTTCTTCGGCGCCGGCGCCTATACCGCGGGGCTGCTCGCGGCGCATGGCTGGGGGGAGCCCCTGACCGGTCTCCTGGCGGCGGCCGCGGTCGCGGCGGCGCTGGGCTTGCTCAGCGGCGCCGTCATCCTGCGCACCAAGGGGCTCAGCCTCCTCATGCTCACCCTGGTGATCGCGTCCATGCTGCAGGAGGCGGCGAACAAGGCCGGCAGCATCACCGGCGGCGCCGACGGGCTGCAGAACATGGCGGTGTGGCCGGTGCTGGGCCTCTTCCCCTTCGACCTCTATGCCCGCACCGCCTATCTCTATTGCCTCGCCGTGCTGTTCCTCGCCTGGCTCGCGGCGCGGCGGCTCGTCCATTCGCCGTTCGGCCGCTCGCTCACCGGCATCCGCGAGAACGAGGCGCGCATGCACGCCATCGGCTCGCCGGTGTTCCGCCGACGCCTCACCATCTACACCATCGCCGCGGCGCTCGCGGGCGTCGCCGGGGCGCTGCTCGCCGAGACGACGCAGTTCGTGGCCTTGGAGGTGCTCGGCTTCGAGCGCTCCGGCTCGGGGCTGATCATGCTGATCATCGGCGGCGTCGGCCGGCTCTATGGCGCCTTCATCGGCGTCCCGCTCTTCATGATCGCGCAGGACCGCTTCGCGCAGGCCGATCCCGTCTATTGGGATTTCTGGATCGGCCTCCTCCTCGTCGTCGTCGTCGTCTTCGCCCGCGGCGGGGTCCTCGGCCTCGTCGAGCAGCTGCTGCGCAAAGTGCGGCGCCGGCGATGACCGCCGCGCTCGAAACCCGCGGCCTCGCCAAGAGCTTCGGCGCGCTTGCCGTCGCCAGCGGCATCGATTTCCGCCTGGAGCCGGGCGCCCGGCACGCCCTCATCGGCCCCAACGGCGCCGGCAAGACCACCTTCGTCAATCTCGTCACCGGCGTCCTCGCGCCGAGCGCCGGACGCATCCTGCTCGCCGGCGCCGACGTCACCGCGCTGCCGCAAGCGCAGCGCGTCAAGCGCGGGCTCGCCCGCACCTTCCAGCTCAACACCCTCTGCCGCGGCCTCAGCGTGCTGGAGAATGTGGCGCTCGCCGTCGCCGAGCGGCTCGGCGTCGCCGGCGACATGCATCGGCCGGCGGGCTCGGGCCGCGCCGTGCTCGAGGCCGCCTATACGGCGCTCGAGCGGCTCGGCATCGCCGACGAGGCGCCGCGCCTGGTGCGCGAGCTGCCCTATGGGCGACAGCGCCTGGTCGAGCTCGCGGTGGCGCTGGGGCTCGAGCCCCAGGTGCTGCTGCTCGACGAGCCGGCGGCCGGCGTTCCCTCGGCGGAAAGCGGCATCATCGTCGAGGTGATCGAAAGCCTGCCGGAGGACATCGCCCTGCTCATCATCGAGCACGACATGGACCTCGTCTTCCGCCTGGCACGGCGCATCACCGTGCTGGTCCAGGGCAGCGTGCTCATGGAGGGGACGCCGCAGGAGATCGCCGCCGATCCCAGGGTGCGCGAGGTCTACCTCGGCGAAGCGGCGCGGCGATGAGCGAAGCCGGCATCGTCCTCGACAAGGTCCGCGCCGGTTACGGCGAGACCGTCGTGCTCGAAGGCGTGTCGCTGGCGCTGCCGCCCCGCGGCACGCTCGCGGTGCTCGGCCGCAACGGCGTCGGCAAGAGCACGCTGCTCGCCACCATCATGGGACACACCACCCTGCATGGCGGCAGCATCGCGCTCGACGGGCACGCCATCGCCCGCCTCGCCCCGCACCGCCGGGCGCGGCTCGGCCTGGGCTGGGTCCCGCAGGAGCGCGACGTCTTCCGCTCGCTGACCGTCGAGGAGAACCTCGCCGTCGCCGAGCGGCCCGGGCGCTGGACGCTGGCGCGGGTCTATGACCTCTTCCCCGCGCTGGCCGAACGCCGGCGGCATTACGGCAACGAGCTCTCGGGCGGCGAGCAGCAGATGCTGTCGATCGGCCGGGCGCTCATGGGCAACCCCTCGGTGCTGCTGCTCGACGAGCCGCTCGAAGGCCTGGCGCCGGTGATCGTCGACACCGTGCTGCGCAGCATCGAGCGGCTGAAGCGCGAGGACAGCCTCGCCATTCTCCTGGTCGAGCAGCATGCGCGGCAGGCGCTGGCCGAGACCGAGCGCGTTCTCATCCTCGACCGCGGCAGGATCGTGCATCAGGGCAACAGCCGCGCGCTCCTCGACGCGCCGGACCGGCTCGCGGCGCTCATGGGGGTGGGTCGATGAGCTGTCAGCCGTCAGCTTTCAGCTGTCAGCCTTCCCGTTGTCCACTCCCGGTTATCAGTTGGGAGCCGCCGCTCGTCGCAGGAAGCTGACGGCTGACGGCTGATAGCTGACAACTTCCTACAGCGGCACGTTGTCGATGAGACGGGTCTTGCCGAGCCAGGCGGCGGCGAGGATGCGGCCGGGGCGGTCGGGCTGGAGCAGCGGCGCCAGAGTCTCGGCGTCGCAGATTTCGAGGTAGTCGAGGCGGGTGAAGCCGGCGGCGGCGAGCGCGCTGCGCCCGGCGGCCATGCTGGCCGCAATCGCTTCGCCGCGGGAGATGCGTGCAGCGGTCTCGAGCAGGACGCGCTGGAGCGCCGGCGCGATGCTCCGCTCGGCCGGCGAGAGATAGGCGTTGCGCGAGGAGAGTGCGAGCCCGTCGGCCTCGCGCACCGTGGGAACGCCTTCGATGCGCACGGGAATGTCGAGGTCACGCGCGACGCGGCGGACCACCTGAAGCTGCTGATAGTCCTTCTCGCCGAAGCAGGCGACGTCGCAGCGCGACTGCAGCAGCAGCTTCGTCACCACCGTCGCGACGCCGGCGAAATGGCCGGGGCGGAAGGCGCCGCAGAGGCCCTCGGCGAGGGCGCCGGCCGAGACGGTAGCCGAGAAGCCGTCGGGATAGATCTCCGCGACGGCCGGCGCATAGAGGAGATCGCAGCGCGCCGCCGCCAGCTTTGCGGCATCGGCCGCCTCGTCGCGGGGATAGCGGGCGAAATCCTCGTTGGGCCCGAACTGGGTCGGATTGACGAAGATGCTGGCGATGACGCGGTCGGCGAGCTCCCTCGCCCGCGCCACCAGCGCCAGATGCCCCGCATGCAGCGCGCCCATGGTCGGCACCAGCGCAACGCGCCGCCCCGCCTGATGCCACAGGGCGACGATCCGGCGCAGCGCCGCCACATCGCGCACCACGGCGATGCCGCCAATCTGCTCTTCCAGGGCCGGTTCCATATTGCGGTGCAACATCTATGATGCCGGCGCCCGCTCCGCAAGGCCAGACGCCGCCAGCGCCGCGGCAACCTCGCCGACCACGCTGCCCCAGTCGCCGCGCCGAGGCTGACGGAAAAGGCGGAGGCTCTGATACCAGGGGCTGTCGCTGCGCCCCAAATGCCAGCGCCAGTCGGGCAAGGCGCTCAGCATCACCCAGCCCGGGCGGCCGAGCGCGCCGGCGAGATGCGCGACCGAGGTGTCGACGGTGATCACCAGGTCGAGCAGCGACAGCAGCGCGGCGGTGTCGGCGAAATCGCCGATCTCGCTGCCGAGATCGTCCAGCCTCGCCGCCGCGCCCTGGGCCGCGATGTCGGCGGCGCGGGCGCCGACTTGCAGGCTGAACCAGGCGATGCCGGGGAGATCGAGCAGCGGCAGCAGCGCCGCGAAAGGCGCCGAACGGTTGCGGTCCATTTGCTGCTCGGGATTGCCGGCCCAGACCAGCCCGATACACCGCGCCGCCGTTTTCGGGGGAAGGCGCGAACGCCAACGCGCGAGCACTGCCCCCGGCGCGGCGAGATAGCCGCCAGCGGCGGGAATGCTGGCAAAATCGTGCGTGAACAGCCGCGGCAGGCTCGCCAGCGGCATGAGGAAATCCGTTTCCGGCCAGTCCTCGCCGACGGCGATGGTGCGCGCTCCCGGCAATTGCGCCAGCACCGGCGCGAGCGGCGGCTGCACCGCCAAGATGACCTCGCCGCCGCGCTCGGCGACGAGGGGCACATAGCGGCAGAGCTGGAGCGTATCGCCCAGCCCCTGCTCGGCATGGAGCAGGATGGTTTTGCCGCCAAGCGGGCTTCCGTCCCAGTGAGTGGCGCCGAAGAAGTCGCGCTTGGCGCGCGAGGTCTTCAGGCGCCATTCGTAACCTTCCCAGCCCGCGGCGAACTCGCCTTCGAGCAGAAGCAGGCGTCCGAGATTGAAATTGGCGTCGGCGCTCTGCGGGTCGAGCGCGAGCGCGCGCCGGTAGTCGGCGAGCGCCGGCCCGAGCACGCAATCGGTCTCCCACATCACGCCGCGCAGGTTGACCGCCTCGGCCGATTCCGGCGCCTCTTGCAACGCCGTCTCGGTCTCGGTGCGCGCCTCGGATTCGCGCCGCTGCTGCCAGAGCAGGCGGGCGAAACCGACACGCGCTTCGATATAGCCGGGATCCGCAGCAAGGGCGGCGCGAAACATCCGCTCCGCCTCCTCCGCCCGCTGCTCATCGAGCCGCTTTTCATCGGCCAATATGAAAGCCAGCGTGGCGAGCGCCGCCGCGTGACGGGAATCGAGCGCGATGGCGCGGCGGAGCGCCGCTTCGGCGGCATCGAGCCGGCCGCAGCGGCGATCGAGGGCGCCGCGATAGTAGAGGGCGTCCGCCCATTCCGGTCGCAAGGCCAGCGCCTCGGCCAACGCCGCTTCGGCGGCGTCGAGCCGATCGGTGTCGAGCAGCAGCGCGCCGAGGTTGAGATGCGCCGCGGCGAGCGCCGGCTGCACCCGGATCGCCTCGCGGAAGGAATGCTCGGCCTCGGCGAGCAGGCCGGCCTGACGCTGGAGCAAGCCGATCTCGTTGTGGGCATCGCCGAGAGCGGGATCGCGCTGGAGCGCATCGCGGAACAGCGCTTCGGCCTCGGCGAGGCGCCCCTGCCGGCGGCGGACGATGCCGAGCCCGCAATGCGCCACCGCCACCACCTCGGGCAGCGGCAGCGCGCGGGTGAAATTCGCCGCCGCCTCGTCGAGCCGATCCTGCTCGAGCTGCAGCCGCGCCAGGTTACAGCGGAGCCGCCCCGCCGCGGGGCTTTGCGCGAGGCCGCGGCGCAGCAGCGTCTCCGCCTCGGCGCGCGCGCCGCGCGCCTCGAGCAGCAGGGCGAGATTGTTGGCGGCGTCCTGGTGG
>DASQSR010000299.1:0-4694 GCA_035642295.1 Allostellaceae bacterium
TCCTGCCCCACCGCCTGCTCGCGCACGGCGTTGACGAAGTCCTTCACCACCGGCAGCGCGACATCGGCCTCGAGCAGGGCAATGCGGATCTCGCGCAGCGCGGCGGCGACGTCGTCCTCGGACAGCGCGCCACGGCTGCGCAGCCGGTCGAAAACGTCGTTGAGGCGGTTGCTCAGGCTCTCGAACATGACCATCCCAAAAACCGAACGGGCCAGTGCGCGACACTCGCGGACTGGCCGGCGCCCCCGATGGGGCAGGCTTGCAGCGCTTCAAAGCGGAAGCGGCGGGAAGGTAAGGGGCGGACGGCGGCGAGTCAACCGGCGGGGGGTGTGCGGGGCGGAAAAGCGGCCCCTGCGCCGCTCGATCGGCCAACCGTCGCGCTGACGGCAATGTGAACTGACCGGCGCGAGGCAAGCGGCTAGAACGGCGGAGCAGAGACCCCCATGCAACCCTGGCTCGATTACAGCGGCCGGCTCTCGCCGCTCAAGCTCCTCGTCTTCGCCGCGCTGTTCCTGCCCGGCGGCTGGACCGCGCTGGCGCTCGCGACCGGGCAGCTCGGCGCGGATCCGATCAAGGAGGCGCTGCACGAGCTCGGACTCTGGGCGATCCGCTTTTTGCTCATCGCGCTCGCCATCACGCCGGCGCGGGCGGTCTTGCAATGGCCGCGACTGATGCTGGTCCGGCGCATGCTGGGGGTCGCCGCCTTCGCCTATGCCGCCGCCCATCTGCTGCTCTATGTCGCCGACGAGGCCTTCGACCTCGCCAAGGTGGCGAGCGAGATCGTGCTGCGCCTCTATCTCACCATCGGCTTCGTGGCGCTGCTCGGGCTGACGGCGCTGACGGCGACCTCGACCGACGGCATGGTCCGGCGGCTCGGGGCGCAGCGCTGGCAGCGTCTCCACCAGCTGGCTTATGTGATCGCGGCACTTGGGCTCATCCACTACTTCATCCAATCCAAGCTCGAAGTCTATGAGCCGATGGTGATGGATGGGTTCTTCCTTTGGCTCATGGGCTACCGCCTCCTCGCCCGACGGCGGCGCGACCGGCGGATGCCGCTCGCGGCGCTGGCGGCGCTCGGCCTCGCCGCGGCGGCGCTCACCGCGCTGGGAGAGGCGGTCTATTATTGGCTCAAGACCGGCGTCGACCCGTCGCGCGTGCTGGGGGTCAACCTGTCGCTCGCCACCGGCATCCGTCCCGGGATGGTGGTGCTGGCCGCAGGCGCCGCTGTCACAGTGCTTGCTGCGCTGCGCGCGCCGGCGGGCGGGCGGCGCGGCACCGGCCACCGGGACCCACGGCCGGCGCCACAGGTCGCGGCCAGCGAGTGACGCTCTCATTCGCGCAGAGAGGTTCGGCAGCTTCGGTCCGGTAGCAGGCCGAGCGGTGTCAACCGCGCCGTCGCGGCCGCGCGCCGCGCTTTCGACGGCCCCGGTTCGAGTGAGGGGCCTCCTCGGCCCCTCGCCTGCCGCCGCTGCCGCGGCAAGGGTCGCTGGTCTTGTCCGGAAATTTTGTGCCAATATCGCCGGCCAAAACGGGGGAACCGGGCGACGATGAACACGGACAAGGCGGTCAACATCGACGATCTGCGGAAGCTGGCCAGGCGCCACCTGCCGCGCATCTGCTTCGACTTCATCGAAGGCGGCCTCGAGGACGAGCGCGGCCTCGCGCGCAACGAGAGCGCTTTCGGCCAGATGGCGCTGGTGCCGCGCTATCTCGTCGACATCGCGCAGCGCGACACCTCGACGACCCTGTTCGGCCGGAAATACAAGCTGCCTTTCGGCATCGCCCCCACCGGGCTTGCCGGGCTCTTCCGCCGCGGCGCCGACCTCATGCTGGCCGAAGCGGCGGTGGCGGCCGACATCCCGTTCATCATGTCCGGCACCGCCACCGCCTCGATCGAGGCGCTTGCCAAGGTTGCGCCGAACCATGGCTGGTACCAGCTCTATGGCGCGCGCGACCGCCGCATTTCCGAGGACATGATCCGCCGCGTGCGCGATGCCGGGCTCTCGACCCTGGTGCTGACGGTGGATGTGCCGATCGGCTCCAAGCGCGAGCGCAACATCCGCAACGGCTTCATCCGGCCCTACAAGCTGAAGCCCACCATCGTGCTCGAGGCGCTGCGCCATCCGGGCTGGATCTACGACTATCTGAGCCATGGCGGCGCGCCCCTCTTCGACAACTGGCAGCCCTATGCCAAGCCCGGCGCCAGCATCGAGGACGTCGCCAATTTCATGTCGTCGCAGACGCCGTCGAGCCAGACCTGGCAGGATTTCGAGGCCTATCGCCGGCTCTGGCCCGGCAAACTGGTGGTGAAGGGCGTCATGCATCTCGAGGATGCGCGGCGCCTCGCCGAGATGGGCGTCGACGGGATCATGGTGTCGAACCATGGCGGCCGCCAGCTCGACCGCGCCCCCTCGCCGCTCGAAGTGCTGCTGCCGATCGTCCAGGCGGTGGGGAGCCGCGTCACGGTGATGTTCGACAGCGGCGTCCGGCGCGGCTCCGACATCGTCATCGCCCGCTGCCTCGGCGCGCGCTTCTGCTTCGTCGGCCGCGCCACGCTCTATGGCTGCGCCGCCGGCGGCGTCAGAGGCGCCAAGCGCGCCATCGACATCCTGCGCGACGAGATCGACCGGGCGCTGGCCCAGGTCGGCTGCCCCGCCTTCGACCAGCTCGGCCCCGACTGGCTGCTGGAGCGGCGTTAGGGGACGGTGATCTCGCTGCGGCCGCGGCGTGGACAGCCCGCGCGGCGCCGCTTATATAACGACGCATGCGCGGCACCCCCTTCGTCAAGATGCACGGGCTCGGCAATGATTTCGTCGTGCTCGACGCCCGCGCGTCCGCGCTCGCGCTCGACGACAAGCGGGCGCGCGCCGTCGCCGACCGGCATCGCGGCGTCGGCTGCGACCAGCTGCTGATCCTCGAGCCGCCGCGGACGGCGGGCGCCGACGTGTTCATGCGCATCCGCAATGCCGATGGCGGCGAGGTCGGCGCCTGCGGCAACGGCACCCGCTGCATTGCCGATCTGATCATGCGCGAGACCGGCAAGGCACAGGTGGTGATCGAGACCGCGGCCGGCCTCCTCGAAGCGCGCGCCGCCGGCGACAGCCGCGTCAGCGTCGATCTCGGGCCGGCGCGCCTCGGCTGGCGCGACATCCCGCTCGCCCGCGAGTGCGATACGCTGCATGTGCCGCTCTCGCTCGGGCCGCTGGTCGATCCCGTCTGCACCAGCATGGGCAATCCGCACGCCACCTTCTTCGCCGCCGATGCCGAGGGCGTCGATCTCGCCGCGCTGGGGCCGCGGCTGGAGCGCGATGCGATGTTCCCCGAGCGCGCCAATATCGGCGTCGTGCAGGTGCTGTCGCGCACCCGGCTCCGCTTTCGCGTCTGGGAGCGCGGCGCCGGCATCACCGTCGCCTGCGGCACCGGCGCCGCGGCGGCGCTGGTGGCGGCGGCGCGGCGCGGCCTCGCCGAGCGCCGCGCGGAAGTCGTGGTCGATGGCGGGCTGCTCGAGATCGAATGGCGCGGCGACGGCCATGTGACGCTGACCGGGCCGGTGGCGGTGAGCTTCTCCGGCACGATCGACCCGTCGCTCCTGGGCTAGGCGAAAGCCCGCCGATGCTCGAGATCATCACCTTCGGCTGCCGGCTCAACACCTTCGAATCCGAAGTGATCCGGCGTCGCGCGGCCGAAGCGGGATTGGCCGACGCGGTCATCGTCAACACCTGCGCGGTCACCGCCGAAGCCGAGCGCCAGGCGCGCCAGGCGATCCGCCGGGCGCGGCGGCAGCATCCCGGCGCGCGGCTCATCGTCACCGGCTGCGCCGCCGAGATCGCGCCCGAGCGCTATGCCGCCATGGCGGAGATCGACCAGGTGCTGGGCAATGCCGAGAAGCTCTGCGCCGACAGCTACCGCACCGGGGCGCGCCTGCAGCGCGCCGGCGCCGGCGCAGCGCCGCCGGCACCGCCGATCGTCGACGGGTTCGAGGGCCGCGCCCGCGCCTTCCTCCAGGTACAGCAGGGCTGCGACCATCGCTGCACCTTCTGCATCATCCCCGAGGGCCGCGGCGGCAACCGCTCGGTGCCGATCGGCGAGATCGTGGCGCAGGCGCGGCGCCTGGTCGAAGCCGGCTATCGCGAGCTGGTGCTCACCGGCGTCGACATCTGCAGCTTCGGCGCCGACCTGCCGGGGCGGCCGCGCCTTGGCCAGCTCGCGCGCCGGCTGCTGGCGCTGGTGCCGGAGATCCGCCGGCTCCGCCTCTCCTCGCTCGATCCCGCGGCGATCGACGACGATCTCTGGCGTTTGCTGGCCGAGGAGCCGCGCCTCATGCCGCATCTCCATCTCTCACTGCAATCAGGCGACGATCTCGTGCTGAAGCGGATGAAGCGCCGGCACAGCCGGGCTGAGGCGCTGGCGCTCATCCGCCGCGCCCGCGCGCTGCGCCCCGGCATCGCCTTCGGCGCCGACCTCATCGCCGGCTTCCCGACGGAAAGCGAGGCGATGTTCCAGCAGAGCCTCGCCCTAGCGGAAGAGGCGGCAATCGACTATCTGCACGTCTTCCCTTACAGCGTGCGGCCGGGGACGCCGGCGGCGCGCATGCCGCAGCTCCGCGGCGAGATCGTGCATGAGCGGGCGGCGCGGCTGCGCGAGCGTGCCCGGGCCGCGCTGGAGCGCTCGCTCGCGGCGCGGCTCGGCAGCAT
>DASQSR010000300.1:0-2862 GCA_035642295.1 Allostellaceae bacterium
TGCCAGACCGTCGGCCCCACCTCACCCCCCGCTGCGCGGGTCCCCCTCTCCGCCCCTGAGGGGAGCGACCCGTTCGCTCGCTTTGTGAGCAAACCCTCCGGGGCCGACCGCAAAGCGGTCGGCCGGGTCGCTGGGATGGGGTGAGGTGGGGAATGACGGATTTGCGATAGTCGATACCAGACGCTATCGCCCCGCGCGTTCGGCCATGTCACATCCCGAGCGGCGCTCTCGTCTTGATCGGCAAGAGGGAGAAACCCATGTTGCGACCGTTGATGCGCATGAGCGATCGGGCGGAAAGCGCGGCGGTCGAGGAATTCGAGCGCCATCGCCGGCATCTGACCGGCCTTGCCTACCGCATGCTCGGCTCGCTCGCCGAGGCCGAGGATGCGGTGCAGGAGGCGTGGCTGCGCTGGCAGGCGGCCGCGCGCGGCACGGTCGAGAGCCCGCGCGCCTTCCTCTCCACCATCGTGACGCGCCTCTGCCTCGACCAGCTCAAATCGGCGCGCGTGCGGCGCGAGACTTATGTCGGGCCGTGGCTGCCGGAGCCGGTGCTCGACACTGCCGCGCTCAACGCCGAGAGCGCCGCCGAACTCGCTCATGATCTCTCGGTGGCGCTGATGCTGACGCTGGAGCGGCTCTCGCCGCTGGAGCGCGCCGCCTTCCTGCTGCACGACGTCTTCGACATGGATTTCGCCGCGATCGCCGCGACCTTGAGCCGCAGCGAAGCCGCCTGCCGCCAGCTCGCCAAGCGCGCCCGCGCTCATGTCGCGGCGGCGCGCCCGCGCTTCCGCGCCTCGCCCGAGGAAGGCGAGCGGCTCTGCGCCGCTTTCCGCCAAGCGGCGGCGAGCGGCGATGCGGCGGCAATGGCGCGGCTCCTCGCCGCCGACGCGGTGCTGCTCAGCGATGGCGGCGGCAAGCGCCTCACCGCGCTCAATCCCATCCGCGGCGCCGACAAGATCGCCCGCTTCTTCGCCGGCATCGCCCGCAAGCAGGAATTGACGCGCTGGCGCGTCCGCTACGCCACCATCAACGGCTTGCCCGGCTTGATCGCCGCCGGTCCCGACGGCGACATCCGGACCACCGCCCTCGCGATCGAGGAGGGCCGCGTCAGCGCGATCTATATCGTGCGCAATCCCGACAAGCTGTCGCGCATCACGCTCTGAACGCCGTCTATTGCGGCGGTGTGCCGCAGTCGAGCACCAGCACCGCCAGGTCGGGATCCTCCTCGATATCCGCGGCGGGCGAGTTCTCCTCCGGGCGGAGCCGGTGGAAGCGCACGCTGCAGCCCTTGCCGCCCGCTTCCTCCGCGACGATGACGCGAAAGGGACCGGCGCAGCCGCTGCGCTCCAGCATCTCGGCGAGCTGCCCGGCGCAGGTGAGCGCCGTCGCCAAGGCGCGGTCGGCGCCAAGCGGCGCCGTATCGAAAGGGAGGTGGTTCACCGCGCATTCGTAGCGGCTGCGGTCCTGGTGGCGCTGCGCATCGAAGGCGACGTCGGCGCCGAGCGCCTTCAGCAGCACCGCGCCCTCGCGCTCGACGACGCCTTCGTCGAGATAGCGCAGGATGCGCCCGCTCAGCGGCGGCAGCGAGCTCGGCGGCAGCGCGCCGAGCCGCCGCTGCATCTTGGCGTTTGCCCGGAGCGAGGGGCGGGCCATGCCGGCGGCGCTTTCACTCGGCGAGGGCGGCGTAAACGAGGTCGCGGAAGAGCATGCGGTAATATTCGCGCTGTCCCGGCGCCTGGATCAGGAGAACGGCAAGCAGCGCTTCGGCGGGATCGACCCAGAAGGTCGTGCCGGCGAGGCCGCCCCAGTAGTAATCGCCGACCGAGCCTGGAATGGGGGCGAGGCCGGCCGCCTTGCGGACGGCGAAGCCGAGGCCGAAGCCATAGCCCGGGATCAGCAGGTCGCTCGCGCCGCCGACTGCGCCCAGATGATCGGCGGTCATGTACTGGACGGTCTTGCGGCTCAGCAGGCGGACGCCGTCGAGCGTGCCGCCATTGAGCAGCATCTGCAGGAAGCGCGCATAATCTGTCGCCGTCGAGACGAGCCCGCCGCCGCCCGATTCGAAGCTCGGCTTGTCGCGCACCTCGATCAGCTGCACCGCGGCGCCGGTGTCGGGATCGCGCGCGAAGGCCTCGGCGAGGCGCTCCTGCTTTTCCGGCGGCACGTAGAAATCGGTGTCGACCAAGCCGAGCGGCTGGAGAATGCGCTCGTGCAGCACCTCGCGCAGGCTGTCGCCGGTCAGGACCTCGATGATGCGGCCGAGCACGTCGGTCGAGCGGCTGTATTCCCAGCGCTCGCCCGGCTGATGCATCAGCGGCATCTGGGCGAGCATCGCCGCCTGCTCGGCGTTGCTCTGGTCACGCCGGAAGATCTTGGCGCTCATGTACATCTTCTGCACCGCCGCGTTGCCGCGGAACTCGTAGGTGAGCCCCGAGGTGTGGCGCAGCAGGTCCTGGATCGTGATGTCGCGCTTGGCCGGCACCAGCTCGATGGCGCCGTCGCGCTCCACCGCGACTTTTCGGTCGGCGAACTCCGGCAGGAATTTCGTTACGAGATCGCCCAGCAGGAACCGGCCTTCCTCCCACAGCATCATCGCCGCCACCGAGACGATCGGCTTCGTCATCGAGTAGATGCGAAAGATGTCGCTCGTGCGCATCGCCGCGCCGCTGGCGGGATCGCGCACGCCCAGCGCCTCGAGCGCAGCGAGCTTTCCATGCCGCACCACCAGCACCACGGCGCCGGGCACGTGGCCGCTGTCGACCTTCCCGCGCAGCACGTCGCCCAGCCGCTGCAGCCGCTCGCGCGACAGCCCGACCTTCTCGGGCTGGGCGCGCGGCAGCGCCGTAGCCGCTTCCTGCCGCA